>NZ_JBYTAH010000092.1:0-24149 GCF_058787975.1 Cupriavidus sp. FW305-26 | reverse complement strand
CCCCGAGCCATGGCGCCCACCCGGACCCCCGATCCCATCACCGAACTCGATGCCGTCGCCCTGTCGCGCGCCATCCATGCGCGCGAGGTCTCGTGCGTGGAAGTGCTCGATGCCTTCCTTGGCCAGATCGACCGCCACAACCCGCGCGTCAATGCCATCGTGGCTCCGGTGGAGCGCGACACCCTGCGCGCGCAGGCCGCCGGGCTCGACGCCGAACTGGCACGCGGCGCCAGCCGCGGCCCGCTGCACGGCTTCCCGCAGGCGCCCAAGGACATCAGCCCGGCCGCGGGCATGGTCACCACCAAGGGCTCGCCGATCTTCGCCGGGCAGGTCAGCGAGTACGACGCCGTGATCTTCGAGCGCATGCGCGCCGGCGGCGCGGTCTTCGTCGGGCGCACCAACTCGCCGGAGTTCGGCCTGGGCGGCCATACCTACAACCCGGTCTACGGCACCACCCGCAACGCCTTCGACCCGGCGCGTTCCGCCGGCGGCAGCAGCGGCGGCGCCGCGGTGGCCGTGGCGCTGCACATGCTGCCGGTGGCGGATGGCTCTGACATGATGGGGTCGCTGCGCACGCCCGCGGCGTTCAACCACGTGTATGGCCTGCGCACCTCGGTCGGCTGCGTGCCGCACGGCCCGGGCGACGAGGTCTTCTTCCAGCAGTTCAGCGTGGCCGGCCCGATGGCGCGCAACGTGCCGGACCTGGCCCTGCTGCTGTCGGTGCAGGCCGGCTTCGACGCGCGTCTGCCGCTGACGCACCGCGCCGAAGCGCCCGGCACCTTCACGCTGCCGCCCGAACGCGACTGGGCCGGCGTGCGCATCGGCTGGCTGGGCAACCTGGGCGGCCACCTGCCGACCGAAGCCGGCGTGCTAGATACTTGCGAGCAGGCGCTCACGCACCTGCGCACGCTCGGCTGCACCGTGGACACCGCGCTGCCCGAGTTCGACCTGGAGCGGCTGTGGCACGCGTGGATCGACCTGCGCAGCTTCTCGGTGGCTGGCGCCAACGCGGCGCTGTACCACGACCCGGCCAGGCGCGCGCTGCTCAAGCCCGAGGCCGCATGGGAGATCGAGCGCGGCCTGGCCCTGCCGGGCACGCGCGTGTACGAAGCCCTGTGCGAGCGCAGCGCGTGGTACCAGGCACTGCGCTCGCTGTTCGAGCGCTTCGACTACCTGGTGCTGCCGGCCGCGCAGGTGTTTCCGTTCGATGCCGACTGGGACTGGCCGCACACCATCGACGGCCGCGACATGGACACCTACCACCGCTGGATGCAGGTCGTGGTGCCGGCCACCATGGCCGGGCTGCCCGCCCTGGCCGCACCCGCCGGCTTCGGCCGCCAGGGCCTGCCGGCCGGCATCCAGATCATCGGCCCCGCGCAGGCCGACGCCGCCGTGCTGCAGCTCGGCCATGCCTATGACCAGGCCGGCGGCTTCTCGCGCGTGCGCAGCCCCTGGCTCGATTGAGCCTTCGGCTGGTCCCGGCCCCGCTTCGTATTGCTTCCGATTGCCTTCTATTCCTACAACTGCCGGCAGGAGTGCCAACGATGACCGCAATGCCCCCGAAGCCGTTTCTCGCCTGCGCCGCCGCCCTGACCGCGGTGCTGTCCGCAACGCCCGCCGCCGCGCAGGCCCAATCCTGGCCGGACCGACCGATCCGGCTGGTGGTGCCCTTCGCCGCGGGCGGCGCCACTGACGTGCTGGGCCGCCTGCTGGCAGTCGGCCTCGGCGAAAAGCTCGGCCAGTCGGTAGTGGTCGAGAACAAGCCCGGCGCCAGCACCGTGATCGGCGCCACCCAGGTATCCAAGGCCGCGCCCGACGGCTACACGCTGCTGCTGGCGGCCAGCACCACGCTGACGCTGAACCCGGCCATCCGCCAACACCTGGGCTACGACCCCATCAAGAGCTTCACCCCGCTGGGCCTGGTCGCCGACATGAGCCTGGTGCTGGTAGCCAACCCGGACACGCAGATCACCACGCTCAAGGATCTGGTGACGCAGGCCAAGGCCCACCCCGACAAGTTCTCCTACGGCTCGTTCGGCGCCGGCTCCTCGGTGCATTTCGGCGCGGAGATGCTCAAGTCCGCCACCGGCATCCGCATGGTCCACGTGCCCTTCAACGGCAGCGCCCCCAGCCTGACCGCGCTGGCCGGCGGCCAGGTGCAGGTCGCCGTCGATACCGTCGTGGCCACCCTGCCGCTGATCAAGGGCGGCAAGATCCGGCCGGTGGCGGTGCTGTCGCCGCAGCGACTGCCGGCGTTGCCGCAAGTGCCGACTGTCGCGGAGAGCGGGTATCCCGGCTTCCAGATGGGCACGTGGTTCGCGCTGCTGGCACCCGCGGGCCTGCCCGCGCCAGTACAGCAGAAACTGGAGAAGGCCCTGGCAGACGTCGCCAACGCGCCGGCTACCAAGGCACGCATGGTCGAACTGGCGCTGACGCCGGCTTATGGCAATGGCGCGGCGGTGAAGGCGCGGGTGGAGAAGGAATTGCCCGAGATGCGGGCGGTGGCGGCGCGGGCGGATATTCGGGCGGAGTAAGTCCACCAGGGCGGCCGTCGGTTGCCGTCCCTATTCCACATGCGCCGCGAACCCCACCGTTCCCGGCGCAACCTCCTCGCGAAGCGTCAGCTGCGGAATCCGGTAGTCCCCCGCGTTCTGCCGCCGGAACGGAATCGGAGCGGTCGTCCCCAGCGCATCCAGCCGCTCGCCCAACTCCTCGCGAATCCGAGCAAAGCGCGCCTCATCAACCTTGCTGGTCCGATACACCAGGTACGGCGGCAGCACGTCAAACCCGGGGTAGTACAGGATGCCGTGGTGGATCGGGAACAAGATGTCGTCGATCGGGCCATTGATCCCGCGCGGGCTGTAGTGCGATTCCCAGCCGCCGGTGGTAACGACCAGCATGGCACGCTTGCCGGCGAGGCTGCCCTCGCCATAGCGGTCGCCCCAGCGTTCGTCAGAGTGCTCGCCGACGCCGTAGGCAAAACCATAGGCGTAGACGCGCTCGACCCAGCCTTTCAGGATGGCCGGCATCGAGAACCACCACAGCGGGAACTGCAGGATAACCGTGTCGGCCCAGCGCAGCTTTTCCTGCTCATGCGCAATGTCATCGCTCTGCAGCCCGTTCTCGAACGCGTACTTGGAATCCAGTGACGGGTGGAAGGGCGCATCGCCCGGCTGCGCCTTGGTATCGGCGCCGTCGAGCTGGGCCTTCCATTGCATCGCATACAGGTCCGAGACCTGGACCTGGTGCCCGGCATCGCGCAAGCGCTGCACGGCAAAGTCGCGGATCGCCCCGTTGAGCGACCTCGGTTCCGGGTGGGCATAGACAAGCAATACATTCATGACAGCAGCTTCCAATGATTGAGTGAAACCAGCATAGGCCGTCGTCCGCTATATTAGAAATGAATATCCAATATCCCAGGTATTGCCATGACTAATCTCAGGCGGCTCGACCTGAACCTGCTGGTGACGCTGGATGTGCTGCTGTCCGAGCACAACGTGACCCGCGCGGCCCAGCGGCTGCACCTGTCGCAGCCTTCCGTCAGCGTGCACCTGTCCAGGCTGCGCGATTACTTCGGCGACCCGTTGCTGTTGCCGGGCCCGCGCGGCATGCGTCCCACCGCCAAGGCCGAATCACTGCGCGAACCTTTGCGCGAGGCGCTGGGCGCACTGGAGCATGCGGTTTCGTCCGATAGTCCGTTCGATCCCGCTGCCTCGACCCACACCTGGCGCGTGGCTGCGACCGACTACGGCGAATCGACCATCGTGCTGCCGGCGCTGCAGGCGCTGCGCATGGCGGCGCCCGGCGCGCGCCTGGCCGTGGTCGAGATGGTGCCGCCGCGCATCGCCCGGCAGGCCGAGCGTGCCGAACTGGACCTGGCCTTCCATACCACCGATGGCTCGCCGCCGGGCCTGCACCGGCGTGCGCTGTTTACCGAGCGCTATGTGCTGGTGGGCCGCGCCGGCCATCCGCGGCTGAAGCGGCGGCCCACGCTGGCGCAGTTCTGCGCGCTCGACCATGTGATTGTGTCGCCGGACGGTGGCGGCTTCTACGGCGTCACCGACGAGGCGCTGGTACTGGCCGGCATGCAGCGGCGTGTGGTGCTGTCAGTGCCCCACTTCCTGTTTGTCACGTCGGCCGTTGCCAGCACCGATCTGGTGGCGATGCTGCCCGAGCGGCTGGTGCGCGGCGTGCCGGGACTGAAGGTGGTGGACGCGCCGGTCGAAGTGCCGGGCTATGAGATGTCGATGTTGTGGCCAGAGCGCGTGCATCGCGATCCGGCACACCGCTGGCTGCGTGAACTCATCGCCACATCGGTCTGAGCGGTATCGGCTCACACTTTTGCATACAAAACTGGAATACAATCAGCCCTTTCAACGCTGCGGCATGGGGTGGTACCCGGTGCCGCCCCAGTTTTGGAGGAGACCATGACGTATTCAGAAACGGGCCTGACTTCCCGCCACGTGGCCGCGCTCGCACCGATCGAGGATTACCTGCAGGGCCATATCACCGGCAAGGCCGAGTTCATGTACAAGGCGTTTGCCGCCGACGCGCGCATCGTCTCGTTCCGTGATGGCAAGCTGCATTCGCTGACGGTCGAGGAATTCGCCTCGGCGCGCTGCCCCGGCCATCCCGCGGCGGACGAGGCGCAGCGCAAGCGTTTTATCACGCAGTTCGATGTGGTGGGCAATGCCGGTGTGGCCAAGGTGGTGCTGGAATACCCGGGCGTGACCTTCACCGACTACATGACGCTGCTGGAGATCGACGGCGTCTGGAAGATCGTCAACAAGACTTTCAGCGCCGCACCGCGCTGAAGATGGGACAGCTGCTGCGGCAAAGCGCCGCAGCGGTGCAGCCCAGGCCCTGCTTTGCGGCAGCAGGCAATCCTGCCCTTCATCCGCTCGCGCCCGACCACGCGCGCCACTTCGGCGATCACGCAGTCGTTGAGTTGCGTTCAGCCCGGCAGCACCGCCGTCGCTTCGATCTCGAACAGCATGTTGTCCAGCGCCAGCCGCGGCACCGGGATCAGCGTGCAGGCCGGCGTTGGCTTGTCGCCCCACATCTCGCGCAGCGCCGCACCGAAGGTGCGCAGGCGGTCGTGCGAGTGGTCGACCACCAGCACCGTGAGCTTGGCCACATCGCCCACGTCGGCGCCTGCCGCTTGCAGCGCGATGCGCAGGTTCTGCATGGCGCGTGCCACCTGGCGCGGGAAATCGAGCGGCAGGCAGCCGGCCGCGTCCTCACCGCCCTGCCCCGCGATATAGACGATGCGGGCCGGGCCTTCCACCATGGCCACATGCGAATAGCCGTTGGGCCGCGGGTCGTACAGGCCCTCGGGATTGATGAGGCTCAGCGAGGGATTGGGGCGGGCAACCGGCATGGTGGGCCTTGAAGGCAGCGCGGGCATAGAAGGAGAACGCAAGGATGAGGGCGAGAACGGGAACATGGTCATCAGCTCTGTATTTGAGGCGTGGCGAACAATGGAGTCGCAAGTATCAAACCTCAACCTAGATTGAGGTCAAGCGCAGCCTTGGTGTTAGCATGGGCATTCCTCCGTTCCACTGGTGTCTTCCACTGCCGATGGCCTCCGCGAACAAGCCCCCCTCACCGCGCCGGCGCCGTGCCGCGCCTTCCGAAGAACTGCTCTCCGTCGGCGAAGTCGCCGCGCGCACGGGCATTGCCGTATCCGCCCTGCATTTCTATGAATCGCGTGGCCTGATCGCCAGCACCCGCAGCGGCGGCAACCAGCGCCGCTATGCGCGTGCCGTGCTGCGGCGCCTGGCCGTGATCCGCGTGGCGCAGCGCATGGGGTTGCCACTGGCGGTGATCGCCGATGCCATGCAGAAGCTGCCGGACGGGCGTGCGCCCACCGCGGCCGACTGGCGCCGGCTGTCGGCGAGCTGGCGCGATGACCTGGATGAACGGATCCGGACGCTCACGCAATTGCGTGACCAGCTGGATGGGTGTATCGGGTGCGGGTGTCTGTCGTTGAAGGCGTGCCCGTTGCGGAACCCGCATGACGCGCTGGCCGGGGAAGGGCCGGGGCCGCATTTCCCGCCTACTGCAATGTCTGCAGGTAAGCCAGCAGATCGCTGATCTGCTTGTCGTCACTGAGCCCCCAGAAGCGCATCTTGGTGCCAGGCACGACCTTGCCGGGCGAATGGATGAAGGCACGCAGCGTGTCATGCGACCACACCACCTTTGAAGCGCGCATCGCCTCCGAATACTGGAAATCGCTGGTGCCGCCCGCGGCGCGGCCGAAGATGCCGTTCAGCTGCGGGCCAAAGCCTGCGCGCGCGTTGCGGCCGACGTGATGGCACGAGGCGCAGCGCGTGGCGAAGAGTGCCTTGCCGGCCTGGATATCGGCGGCAGTGGCTGCAGTGGGGATGGCGGTGAAGGCGGCCAGGGCCAGCAGGACAAAGGCGGTACGGCGCATGGAGCAGCTAGGGAAGGAAAGGGCTTCGGCAACGGGGTTGCATGATACAGGCGTAGCCAGGACGTCCCGGCCCTGCAGCGGGGTTACACCACGTCACACTTGCAACACTTCGCGCGTCCCATATTACAGGCCCGCCCCCTACAGTGAGCCCATGTCCAACGCCCCTTGGGAGGCAACCATGAAACGAATCATCGCAATGGCGGTAGCAGGTGGTGCAATGCTGGTGGCCAGCGCCGGGGCGTACGCCGGTGTGAATATCGATATCGGCATCGGCGTGCCGGGCGTGGTGGTGGCCCAGCCGGCGCCAGTCTATCGTCCAGCCCCGGTCTATGCCCCTGCGCCGGTGTATGCGCCGGCTCCGGTTGCCTATGCGCCCGGCCCGGTAGTGGTGGCACCGCGCCCCGTCGTGGTGGCACCGGTCCCGGTACGCTATGACTATGACCGCGGCTATCGCAGCGACTACCACCGGGGCTACTACCGGGAAGGCTACCGCGAAGGCTATCGAGACCACCGCCGCGACTGGCGCGAGCGCGAATGGGCACACCGTCATGGTCACAATGACGGCTACGGCCACGGGCGCCGCTGGGACTGACGGGTTCGTATGGGGCGGGCGCCACGGCCACGGCCGCGGCGCCCGCCTGCAAGGATTCGCCAGTCAGGCTACCCTGTCGGCAATTTCCAGATCCGGGCCGGGGCCATACCCCTGCCCATGCCAGGAGTAGCCATGCCCCAACCCATCAAGATCGACTTCGTCTCCGACATTGCCTGCCCCTGGTGCGCCATCGGCCTGTCTTCGCTGCAACTGGCGTTGCAGCGCCTTGGCGATGCGGTGGATGCCGAGATCGTCGTGCATCCGTTTGAACTCAACCCGGGGATGCGCCCGGAGGGCGAGGCGATCGTCGACTATCTCGGCAGGAAGTACGGGCGCACCCCGGCGCAGATCGCAGAGACCCAGGCCATGATCCGCGAGCGCGGCGCCGGCGTGGGCTTTCCGTTTGGCGAGCGCACCCATGTCTACAACACCTTCGACGCCCACCGGCTGCTGCATTGGGCGGGCCTGGAAGGCAAGCAGCTGCCGCTGAAGCTGGCGCTGCTGCGCGCTTACCATGCCGATGGCAAGGACCCGAGCAATCACGAGGTGCTGGTCGAAGCCGCGCAGGCCGTTGGCCTGGATGCCGCGGCGGCGCGCAAGGTGCTGGACAGCGATGACTATGCCGATGCGGTGCGCGCGGAAATCCAGGAGTACCAGCGCATGGGCATCCAGTCGGTGCCATCGATCATCTTCAACAACCGCTACCTGGTCACCGGCGGGCAGCCGGTGGAGGCTTTCGAGCAGGCCATCCGGGAAGTCGTGGCCGAGGCGCAGCAGGCTGGCAACAGTTGAGCCGCCACGCATCGGCAGGATAAAAAAGCCCGCCCGGAACCCCGGGCGGGCAAACACTGCCTCTCGCTCCCTATCTTTCAACGTGCCGCCGGCTTCATCCCTGCCGTCGCCGCATCTGCCGCCAGCGGCGTACGATTCGCCAGCCCCAGCACCACCTGCCAGGCAAACGACACCGCGCCGACGATAAACACCACGTCGCCGAAGGTGCGCACCCAGCGCAGGGTCTGCAGGATGGGCTGCTGCATGAAGGCCTCGCTGCGCGCATACCAGGTGCCATGCTCGACGCTGGCCAGGAACTGGATGATGCCGATCGGCAGCAGACTGGTGCCGATCATCAGCACCAGGCCGAGGTTCAGCCCCCAGAAGGCGGTCTTCATCAGCGTTGAACTGAGCCGGTAGGCCGGGCGCACGTAGCGCAGCACCAGCAGCGTGAAGCCCAGCGCCAGGAACCCGTACACCCCGAACAGCGCGGCATGGGCATGCACTGGCGTGGTGTTCTGTCCCTGGATGTAGTACAGCGCGATCGGCGGGTTGATCATGAAGCCGAACACCCCGGCGCCCAGCATGTTCCAGAACGCCACCGCGACAAAGCACATCAGCGGCCACTTCAGGTCTGCCATCCACGGCGCGCGCCGCTTCAGGCTCCAGTTCTCCCAGGCCTCATGGCCCAGCACGATCAGCGGCACCACTTCCAGCGCGCTGAAGGCGGCGCCCACTGCCATCACGGGCGTGGTGGTGCCGGCAAAGTACAGGTGGTGGAAGGTGCCGGGAATCCCGCCCAGCATGAACAGCGAGGCCGAGGCCAGGCTGGCGGCCGTTGCCATCGGGCGCGACACCAGGCCCAGCGTGGAGAAGATGAAGGCCAGCGCGGTGGTGGCAAAAACTTCGAAGAACCCTTCCACCCACAGGTGCACCACCCACCAGCGCCAGTACTCCATCACCGTCAGGCTGGTGCGTTCGCCGTAGGCCAGGCCCGCGCCGTAGAACAGGCCGATTGCCACCACCGACGAGGTCAGCAGCGCCAGCAGGTTGCGGTCGGTGCCGCGCGCGCGCAGCGCCGGCAGGATGCCGCGCATCATCAGCACCAGCCAGATCAGGATGCCGGCGAACTTGCCGATCTGCCACAGCCGGCCCAGGTCGACATACTCATAGCCCTGGTGGCCCAGCCAGAAGTTCAGGTGGGCAGGCAGCTTCTGCGCGATCGCCAGGTAGTTGCCGGTGAACGATCCCACCACCACGACCACCAGTGCCCAGAACAGGACGTCGACGCCCAGGCGCTGGTACTTCGGGTCCTTGCCGCCGTTGATCAGCGGCGCGAGGAACAGGCCCGCGGCCAGGAAGCCGGTGGCGATCCAGAACAGCGCGCTCTGGATATGCCAGGTGCGCACCAGTGCGTAGGGGAACCACTGCGAGACGTCGATGCCGTAGAACTTCTGGCCTTCGACGGTGTAGTGCGCGGTAAAGCCGCCCAGGAACACCTGGAACACGAATAACGCCACCACCAGGAACAGGTACTTGCCGAGCGCGCGCTGCGACGGCGTCAGCGCCACGGCCAGCAGCGGATCGCGTGCCGGCGCCTGCGGCGGCGCGTCTTCCTTGCCGCGCAGGAAGGCCCATGCCCATACCAGGAAGCCGACCCCGGCCAGCAGCACCACCACGCTGATTACCGACCACACCACGTTCTCGCTGGTGGGCTGGTTGCCGATCAGCGGCTCGTGCGGCCAATTGTTGGTGTAGGTGGCTTCGTGCCCCGGGCGCGCGGTCGATGCGGCCCACGCGGTCCAGAAGAAGAAGTGCGTGAGTTGTTCGCGGCGCTCGGCGCTGGGCAGCGTGTTCTCCTTCATCGCGTAGTGCTCGCGCGTGGTGTGCAGCGCCGGCGCGTCGGAGAAGAGCTGGTCGTAGTAGGCGGCGGTGTCGGCAATGGCCTGCGCGCGGCGCTTCGACACGGTCAGCACGTTGGTGGCCGGATCGGTGGCATTGCCGCGGTACTCGGTGCGCAGCTGCTCGCGCAGCGCGGCCTGCGCCGGCGCGTCGAGTTGCGCATAGGGCCGGCCGTTGGCGTCCTGCGCGGCCAGCTCCAGCCACGCGCTCAGTTCGCGGTGCAGCCAGTCGGCGGTCCAGTCCGGCGCCTGGTAGGCGCCGTGGCCCCAGATGGAGCCCAGCTGCATGCCGCCCACGGATTGCCAGGCGGTCTGGCCGTCCAGGATCTCTTCACCGGTGAAGAGCGTGCGGCCCTCGGTCGTGACGACCTTGGCCGGCATTGGCGGGGCCTGCCGGTACACCTCGACGCCGTAGTAGCCGAGCAGGGAGAACGTGACCGCCAGCACGGCGATCAGCAGGAACCAGAGTCTGCGGTAGGAACCCATGATGCGAAGTCGTTGGTTATGGTGGCGGGAGGGCTCAGGCGTGCGTCGAGCAACCGCAGCCAGTGGCTTGCGCGGCGGCGGTGGCGACCTCGAACAGCACGTTGTTTTCCAGGTGGATGTGTTCCATCAGGTCTTCGCGCAGCGTGCGCAGGCCCAGGTAGAGCGCGCGCCAGGTATTGCAGGCCGCGCGCGGCAACGTGATGTCGTTGGTCAGCGCCGCCAGCCGCTGCAACGCCACGCCGTGGTCGTCATGCTCGGCGCGCATCACCGTGATCGGCCGGCCCGCGGCGGCATGCAGGCCGCGCGACAACATCGGGAACAGCACCTGCTCTTCCTTCTGCATATGCGTTTCCAGCTCGCCCAGCATCTCGCTCAGGTGGTCGGCCAGGCCAAGCGGGCAATCGGGCCGGTCACCGTGCACCTGCTCGACGCGCCGCGCCAGGCGGATCAGCTCGGGCAACTGCTCGCGGTGGCGCGCATGGAAGCGCGTGAGGATATGTTCGATCAGCTCGGCCGGCGCCGCCGTGTTCCAGTCCTGTGCCGACGACCCTTCGTCCTGCAGCGCGCGCAGTTGGGCGTCGATGGTGCCGACGGCAGCCGCATCGAGACCCTTTTGCTGCGCGGCGTCGCGCAGGGTCTGCTTGCCTCCGCAGCAGAAGTCCAGCCCGTAGCCGTGGAAGATCCGGGTGGCACCAGGGATCAGGCGGGCCAGTTGGCCAAGCGAGTGGTCCTGCAAGGTCATGATGGTTGCTCCATGTGTAAGTTATGCCTGCACGACTTACGCGAGGAGCGTGCCTGAAAAAAACCTATCCAGATCAATGGGTTGAAACACTGACGGTAATTAATACCCTATACTTCTCGCGGTACTTATCACCCTTACGGTATTTTTAACCATGCTACCGAGCGCGATGTATCCCGAGTTGCTGGCCGACCTTGTCACCGACCTGCCGCATGCGGTGCGCCTGCAGCGGCTGGTCAGCATGCTGCGCACGCATTTCCGCTGTGGCGCGGTGGCGCTGCTGCGGCTGGAAGTAGACCACCTGCGCCCCGTTGCGGTCGATGGCCTGGTGCGCGATGCGCTGGGCCGGCGCTTTGCGGTCGGCCTGCACCCGCGCCTGGCCGCGATCCTGGCGCGGCGCGGGGTGACCTGCTTCCATCACGACAGCATGCTGCCCGACCCATACGACGGCCTGATCGACGAGCACGTTGGCGAGCCGCTGCCGGTGCACGACTGCATGGGCACCAGCCTGGCCGTGGACGGCCAGCCCTGGGGCGCGCTGACGCTGGATGCGCTGGCGATCGGCACCTTCGATGCCGCGGCCCAGGCCGAGCTGCAGCGGCTGACGGTGATCGTGGAAGCGGCCATCCGCACCACCCGGCTGGAAGGCGAGATCCGCGCGCTGCAGCTGGCACGCGGCACGCCCGAGGCCGACGAAGGCACGGCCCAGCATGGCGACATCGGCGGCGAGATCATCGGCCAGAGCGAGGCCATCGCCAACCTGCTGCATGAGCTGGAGGTGGTGGCCGATACCGACCTGCCGGTACTGCTGCTGGGCGAGACCGGCGTGGGCAAGGAGCTGTTCGCGCACCGGCTGCACCGCCAGTCGCGCCGGCGCGCGCAGCCGCTGGTGCATGTCAACTGCGCGGCGCTGCCGGAGTCGCTGGCTGAAAGCGAGCTGTTCGGCCACGCGCGCGGCGCGTTCTCGGGCGCGACCGGCGAGCGCCCGGGACGCTTCGAGGCCGCCGACGGCGGCACCCTCTTCCTCGATGAAGTCGGCGAACTGCCGCTGGCGATCCAGGCCAAGCTGCTGCGCACCCTACAGAACGGCGAGATCCAGCGGCTGGGCTCGGACCGCCCGCGCCGCGTCAACGTGCGCGTGATTGCCGCGACCAACCGCAACCTGCGCGAGCATGTGCGCGACGGCTCGTTCCGCGCCGACCTGTACCACCGCCTGTCGGTCTACCCGATCCCGATCCCGCCGCTGCGCGAGCGCGGCAACGACGTGCTGCTGCTGGCCGGGCGCTTCCTGGAGCTGAACCGCGCGCGCCTGGGGCTGCGCAGCCTGCGGCTGTCAGGCGGTGCGCAGGATGCGCTGCGCAGCTACCGCTGGCCCGGCAACGTGCGCGAGCTGGAACACGTGATCAGCCGCGCGGCGCTGCGTGCCGTCAGCCGTGGCGCGGGCCGCAATGACATCGTGACGCTGGAGCCTGAACTGCTCGACCTCGACGGACTGGAAGTGCCCGCGGCACACCATGCCGGCGCCGGCATGGCCAGCGCGTTCGCCGCCCCGGCGCTTGCTGCAGGCATCACCCTGCGCGACGCGGTCGAGCAAACCCAGCGCGCCTGCATCGAACAGGCATTGAAGGACCAGGGTGGCAATTGGGCGCAGGCAGCGCGCCAGCTGGGTATCGATGCCAGCAACCTGCACAAGCTGGCCAGGCGGCTGGGGTGCAAGTGACTGACACACTCGGGTGCCAGGATGCCGACATGGCGATGCGCGCCATTACCGCATAAGCTAGTCCGGGTGTGCCGCCCGCATGTCGGCATCGCCGTGTGCAGCAACTGCCGCCCCGCTGCGCGCACGCCCACCACCGGAGATTCCCGTGATGATGACCGCAATGCAAACCTTCTGGCCGCTCGGCTTCCGGCCGTTTCCCACCTTCTTCTCCGGCGCGCAGCAGGTCGAGGCCATGCAGGCCGACCTGGCGGACAACTGGCGCCGCATGGCCGAACTCAACCTGGAGTTCGCCCGCACCATGTATGAGGAGTTGCAGTTCGATGCCATGGGCGCGATCCTCGCGCCGGAGCCAGAGGCCTTCTATGCGCGCGAGATTGCCTGCGAGCTGCCGCTGATCGGCGGCCCGCTGCACTATGCATCGGCCATGCTGGAGCTGTACGCCCGGGCCCAGCAGAAGTGGATCGATGGCTGGGGCCACCTGCTGACGCGGGGCCTGATGCCTGACTGGCAAGACATGCAAAAGGACGTCACCGACGTCCCCTTCTGGCTGGTCCGCGAAACCCCGCGGCCGGCATGACCCGGCCGCCCCCGCCTTGCGCCGTCGCGGCGATCATCCCGATCTGTTCGCCCGACGCCAGGTAGTGGGGGGGCGCCTCGCCCCCCACTACCTGCCACCTGTTGCATCGGCGCACCCCACGGCCAAGCGAGCCGCGCAGCCCGGTATCATGCTGGCTGACGAGACCGCGGATCGCCGCAACGGGCGCGTGCGCCTTGCCGGGCGCCGGAGCCAAGGCCTGGGTCTCGGGACGCGCCCTCTTTTCCATGCCCTCCTACCCCCTGGTTCTCCTGCTTACCATCGCCTCGGTCGCCAGTGTCGGCATGGCCATTGCCACCTGGCCGCGGCGCGACGACCCGACGGTCCGGGCCTTCTTGGTGCTGGCCGGCGGCGCGGCAATCTGGAGCAGCGGCCGGCTGCTCGAGATCAGTTCGAGCGACCTGGCTGGACGTATCCTGTGGGCCAAGATCCAGTACGTGGGGATCGTTGCGGTGCCGATCGGCTGGCTGGTGGCGATGGTGCACCTGAGCCGCCCGCGCCATGTAGTGCCCTGGTCAAGGCTGTGGCTGCCCGTGCTGGTGGCCGTGGTCACCGTGGTGCTGGTATTCACCAACGAGCGCCACCACCTGATCTGGCGGCGCATCACGCTGATGCCGCCCGGCGTCGCGCCGGGCGCGGTCTTCGAACATGGCGCGGGCTATGCCGTCGCGGCCGCCTGGACCTACCTGCTGCTGGCGCTGAGCCTGTATTTCCTGGTCACCGCCGAGGTGCCCAACGACGCGCTGTCGCGCCGGGGGCGCGCCACCCTGGCCGCGGGCCTGCTGTTGCCGATGGCGGCGCATATTGCCTACATCTTGCGCTGGACCGGCCCGTTCGGCGGCGACCTGACGCCGGCGACTTTTTCGCTGATGGTCGCATTGCTGTGGTTCTGCGCGCTGCGCACGCACCTGGACGACATCGTCCACTATGCACGGCTGCGCGTGTTCAATGCCCTGGGTGAAGGCTGCGTCATCGTCGACAGGAAGGAGCTGGTCGTGGCGTTCAACCCGGCCGCGGCGCAGCAGTGCCCGGCCTTGCGCCACGGCCTGCGCCTGCCGGCAGCCTGGTACCCGGCGCTGCAACCTGCCCATGCCACCCCGGCGAACACGGCTGGCGCACCGTTCCTGCCACCGGGCTCACCGTTCGAGCTGACCGTGGAACCAGTGCGCCGCCTCGACGGCAGGCAGATCGGCACCTTGCTGTTCCTGCGCGACATCAGCCGCTTCCAGTCGCGCGAGCGGGCCCTGACCGCGCGGCTCGGCCAGACCGAAGAGCAGTTGTGGCAGGTGCAGGCCGACCTGGACATCGACGCCCTGACCGGCATCCGCAACCGGCGCTACTTCCAGCGCGAGTCGATCGCGGCCGTGACCCGGGCGTGCGAGCGCAGCCAGGCGCTGGGCCTGCTGATCCTGGATGTGGACCAGTTCAAGCAATACAACGACCTGCATGGCCACGTGGCCGGCGACGACTGCCTGCGGCAGATTGCCGGCGCCCTGGCCCGCACGCTCTCCGGCGAGCAGTTCTGCGCCCGGCTGGGCGGCGAGGAATTCGCGGCGGTGCTGCCCGGCGCCACGCGTGAAGAGACCCGTGACGTGGCGCGCCGCATGGTGGCCGTTGCAGCCGGTGGTCACCATCAGCGTGGGCGCGGTCTGGACCGTGCCGGAAGCGCCGCGGCTGGAGCCGCTGCTGCACCGCGCCGACAGCGCTATGTACCGGGCCAAGCGCGCGGGACGCAACCGCTTCATGCTGGACGGCGACGCCTGAGCGGCACGGCTACGACGCCGCACCTGCCCGCCCCACGGTGGCGCCATGCAAGGCCACCAGCCGCGCCGCCGCCTGGCTGACCCATGCAGGCCGCGGCGCGGCGTCGAGCCAGTACTTGACCTCCAGGCCCAGCGCGGTATCGCCGCTGATCACCAGCCGGCGCTGGAAGAACAGCGTGTCGGTATCGGCCTCGCCGCCCAGCAGGCGCAGGTAGTCGACCGCGCAGGCGCGCAGCGTCAGCTCAGGCTCGGCGTCCGCTGCCGCGGCACGAAAGCGCCCGCCTTCGCAGCGGAACGGCACGGCCAGCCCAAGGTCCTGCACCGTCAGCAGGAAGGCGTGTCCGTCCAGTGCGGCCGGTGGCTCCAGCCATCCCGCTCGGCGCGCCAGCTCCAGCGCCGCCACCAGCGGCAGCGCCCTGGCACGGGCGGGCATGCGCCGGTGCACGCCCGCGATCAGCTTGTGCAGCGCGCTCATGCCCGGGCCTCCCAGGCGATGCCCGCGCTGCCGTGCCAGTAGCCGTTGCAGGGCTGGGCGCCGGTCGGCGTGATGCCGCTGGCAGCGGGTGCCTGTTCACCAGCACGAATCGCCGCGAGCTGTTGCACCACCTGCAGCGTGCCGGACGAATGCGGGCTCACGCGCAGCATCCCCACCCCCATCCGCGCCATCGCCAACGCCTCTGCGCACAGGTCCAGGCAGGTGGCGCTCTGCGTCTGCACGCCGTTGAGCGTGAAGAACGCCTGCCCCTCGCCGGTGGCTGCCACCAGGCCGTCGGGATAGTCCATGCAGCGGAACTCGCAACTGTCCTTGCGCAGGCGATGGTGGCGCGCGGTAAAGCAGCGCGCCGAGAACGCCAGCGGCAGCCGGCCCCAGACAAAGGCTTCCAGGCGCATGCCGGTGGGGCGCGCCGCTGCCAGCGCGGCCAGTGTGGCGCCCTCCATCTCCACCGGCGCGACGCAGCCGGCCGCGCCCAGCCCGGCCAGCCACGCCAGCGTATCGGCGTGGTAGGCATTGAGGTGGGGGCCGCCGACAAAGGGCCGCCCTTGCATGCAGCGCACCGCGCCAAGGTCGTTGGCCTCGACCAGGTAGTCGTCCTGGGCGCAGGCGCGGCGCATCCAGGCGATGTCAGTGTCGGACTCCACCAGCACCGGCGTGGACAGCACCACCTCCTTGCCGGCATCGCGCAGCATTTGCGCAATCTCCAGCCATTGCGCATGGCGGACTTCATGGCGGCGCGTGCAGACGGTCTCGCCGAGATAGACGCGGTCGACCGGCGCATCGGCGACCGACGCATAGAACTGCATCACGGCCTCGCGCGGCCAGTAGTACAGCAGTGGGCCCAGGGCGATGCCGAAGTCGGGCATCGCTACGGTTTGCGGCATCGCGGCCGCGGCAATCTCTGGCATGGGAAGCTCCGTCATGGCCGGTTCAAGGCAGATCGATGTCATGGGTGTCACCGCCACGGCCGGTCATAGGCGCCTTGCGTGACCTGGTCGCCTTCGGCATGGCGCCCCAGCGTGCTCTGCCACTCTTGCCGCGGCACGAAGCGTGCCGGATCGGCGCAGGCCGCGTCGATGGCCGCGCGCAGCACACCGACCACATCGCCCACATAGCGCGGGCTGCGCTGCCGGCCTTCGATCTTGATGGCAGCGATGCCCATGTCGATCAGCGCCGGCAGCAGCGACAGCGCATTAAGGCTGGTGGGCTCTTCCAGCACGTAGCCGCGCTCGCCCTCCACCTCGAAGCGGCCCTTGCACAGCGTGGGATAGCCGGCCGGCTCGCCCGGCGCATAGCTGTCGATCAGGATGCCCGACAGCCGCGCCTGCATGGTGCCGTCCTGCTCGGTCCAGCGCACCGCGTGCGCGGGCGAGCAGACGCCCTTGTTGTTGGGCGAGTCGCCGGTGGCGTAGGACGACAGCAGGCAGCGCCCCTCGGCCATCACGCACAGGCTGCCGAAGCCGAACACCTCCAGCTCCACGCTGGTCTGGCGCGCCAGCTTGCCGATCTGCGCCAGCGACAGCACGCGCGGCAGCACCACGCGGCGGATATGGAAGCGCTCGCGCATCAGCTCGATGGCGTCGGCGTGCGTGGCCGAACCCTGCACCGACAGGTGCAGGCGCAAGCCCGGATGGCGCTCGCACGCATAGTCCATCAGGCCGGCGTCGGCCATGATGACCGCGTCGGCGCCAAGGTTTGCCGCCGCATCGACCGCGCGCTGCCATTGGGCCACCGCGCCCATCTGGGCAAAGGTGTTGATCGCGAACAGCACCTCGGCGCCGCGCGCGTGGGCTTCGGCCACGCCGGTGCGGATGTCGGCCTCGGTAAAGTTCAGGCCGCCGAAGTTGCGCGCGTTGGTGGCATCGCGCAGGCCCAGGTAGACCGCGTCGGCGCCGTGCTGCAGCGCCATGCGCAGGGCCGCCAGCGAACCGGCGGGCGCAACGAGCTGGGGCCGGCGCGGCACGTTCGCCGCGGTGGATGGAGCTGGGGAGGCAGGGGTCATCGGTGATGGCGCCGGCGGCGGCGCGAAGATGAAGACAGCCGCCGATGCTAGCCAAGCGCTTGCAGCAGGGGCTTGACCGCGCGCAAACCCACGCCAACCGCACACCGCCCGCGCCGGCCTATGCCGGTCGGCGTAGGCCGATGGCAGGCCACCACCGCGCGCTTGACCTGCGGCAAACGCCGGCACGTGCCACTGTGCCACGCTTGCCTGGTCATCCACGCGGCTGGCCGCACGCCGGCCCCGCGCCCATCCTCTTCCGGAGATTTTATGAATCAACCCTGGCTCAAGCTGGCCGGCCGCCGCCTGCTGCCCATCGTGCAGGGCGGCATGGGCATCGGCATCTCGGCCCACCGGCTGGCCGGCGCCGTCGCGCGCGAGAACGGCGTCGGCACCATCGCCAGCATCGACCTGCGCCACCACCACCCCGACCTGATGGAACGCACCCGCGGCAGCCGTGACAAGCCCGCCATCGAAGCCGCCAACCTCGAAGCGCTGGATCGCGAGATCCGTGCCGCGCGCACGGCGTCCGAGGGCCGCGGGCTGATCGCCGTCAACGTGATGAAGGCGGTGGGCTCGCACGCCGCGCTGGTGCGGCAATCCTGTGAAAGCGGCGCCGATGCCATCGTCATGGGCGCTGGCCTGCCGCTGGACCTGCCCGAACTGACCGCCAGCCACCCCAGGGTGGCGCTGATCCCGATCCTGTCCGAGGCGCGCGGCATCGGCCTGGTGCTGCGCCGCTGGATGAAGAAGGGCCGCCTGCCCGATGCCATCGTGGTCGAGCATCCGGCCCATGCCGGCGGCCATCTGGGCGCGGCCAGCATCCAGGACCTGTCAGAGCCGCGCTTTTCGTTTTCGCGCGTGCTGGCCGAATGCCGCGAGCTGTTTGCGCAGCTCGGGCTGGCCTGGGACAGCATTCCGCTGATCCTGGCCGGCGGCATCGACAGCCATGCCAAGGTGCGCCACTGGCTGGGCGAGGGCGCCGCCGCGGTGCAGCTGGGCACGGCCTTCGCCGTGACCGAGGAATGCGATGCCCACCCGGCCTTCAAGCAGGTGCTGGCCACGGCGCGGCCCGAGACCCTGCGCGAGTTCACCAGCGTGGCCGGGCTGCCCGCGCGCGCCGTGCTGACGCCGTGGCTGTCGCGCTACCTGTCGAGCGAGTCGCGGCTGCAGCGCCGCGCCAGGCCGCGTGAATGCCTGGAGGGCTTCGACTGCCTGCAGGCGTGCGGGCTGCGCGACGGCATTGCCCGCATCGGCCAGTTCTGCATCGACCTGAAGCTGGCGCAGGCCGTGCGCGGCGACGTGGAGCGCGGCCTGTTCTTCCGCGGCCGGGGTGCGCTGCCCTTCGGCGAGGCGATCCGGCCGGTGGCGGAACTGATGCACTATCTGTTGACGGGGGAAAAGCCCGCCGGGCTGGCGCCAGCCTGACGGCAACAGCTTCAGCAATCTGAGCGAGCCAACTCGCAAGGCCGGCAAGTGCAACGGGCGCCGCACACCCGCAGCAGGAAAGACTTTGTCAGCAATCTGAGCGCGGCGGTAATCCGCCGCGCTTCTTCATCTCCCGCATGCATCGCAACGCTCCCAGCAGTTGCCACCCCAGCCACGCATTGGCGCCCGCCAGCAGCACGCCGCCAGCGCGGGCCAGCGGCGCCGGCGCCAGCGGCACCGCCAGCAGCAGGACGTAGGCAGCCAGCAGCAGCCATGCCTGCCGCCGTTGCCGGCCCGGCACGATGATGGCCTGCATGGCCGGCACCCGCGCGCGCGGCGGCAGCAGCCGGCGCAGGTGCAGCCAGGCCAGGAACGGCACGATCTTGCCGAGCATGGCCGTGACCGGCAGCACGCCCACGCCGACCAGCGCCATGGTGCCGGCCCACCATGCCAGCGGCAGCCCGGTGGCGGGCAGCACCACGGCCGCCGCCCCCAGCAGCGCCGCGCCTGCCATGCTGGCGCATGCCACCGGCCAGAGCAGCCACAGCGGATCATGGCGCCGCCGCGCGCGCAGCGTGCCGGCCAGCCCGCATGCGCCCACCACCGCCACGAACGCCAGCCACACGAGCAGCACGCCATACGCCAGCGCACGGTGATCCGGCCACAGCATTGCCGCGGCGCTGAACAGCGCCAGCGGCAACCAGTGCGCCATGGGCAGCCAGCGCCCGATCGCCGCCGGCAGGCGTGGCACCTGCCAGAACATCGGCAGCACGGTGGTGGCCACGCCGGTCACCAGCGCCGCCAGCCAGCCGCCCAGCGCCCACGCCATATGCAGGCCGAGCCAGCGCGCCACCGGCACGCGCCACCAGCCGCCGAAGGCGCCGGCCAGCACCATGCCGCACAGCACCGCGACCATCAGCGGCGCGCCGATGCCGGCAAGGGTGCGCGTGGTGGCATCCACTGCGGCCACGCGCCGGCCCGCAGCCAGCAGGATGGCCCCGGCCAGCAACAGGATCACGGCCACGGCCGCAGCCGCCTGCATCGCCACAGGCTCGCCGCCGAGCAGGCCAATGCCCAGGGCAGTGGCCACGCCCGCGCCGGCCGCGGCCATGAACGGCGCAAGCAGCCCCGCACCCGGCACGGCCACGCCGGCCACCACCGGCATCATCTGGAACAGCGCGCCCACCATGACCGGCAGCAGCATGCCCAGCGCCAGCACATGCACAGCCACCAGCGCCAGTGGCGCAAAGCGGTCCGGCAAGCCGCCGGGCGGACCGGCGGCAAGCAAGACTCCCGCCGCAGCACCAAGCCACGGCGCCGGCATCAGGCAGCCGAACACCACGGCCAGGCGCGGGGCGCGTTCATAGTCGAAACTGGCTGCCTTCACGCCTTGCTTCTCCCCATCAATGTTGGGACCCGATGCTAGGCCAGGGCAGGTCGTGGGGATTTGACCGCAGATAAGTCCGACGATGTATCCCCGCGCCATGCGGTGGAGCGATATGTCACGACGTGACAGGCCTGGTGTGTGGGCGGTATTCCCCGCAAATGACAAGCCGATGCGCCGCCGGCCGCACATGCCAGACGCCGAAGCCGGGTTTTCTTGATCTGGCGCAGGAAGCCCCGCGTGCTGCGCAGGGAAAATTGCCCTCGATGCCAGCGCGCAGCCATGCACGCGCCGGCCGCCGGGCCACCACCCGGCTTCCCCCGACTGGTAGCCCCCGATACCGCCATGTTCCGAACCGATCCTCCAGCCGCCAGCGCCGCGGCGGACTTCCGCGCTGCCGGCCTGCCGGCGCTGCGCGACCGCCTCTCCACCCGCATCATCTCGCTCTCGCTGGCCGTGCTGCTGGTGGTGCTGGGCATGATTGCCGGCACGCTGTGGCTGTCATGGAAGCTGGAGGGCGCGGGTGCCGCCATCAATGACGCCGGCAGCCTGCGCATGCGCGCCAACCGCGTGGCGATCGAACTGACGCTGGCGCAGGCGCGCCAGGACAATGCACTGGCCGAGCAGGTGCAGGCGCTGGACGCCACGCTGGCCCTGCTCAGGAAAGGCGACGCGGCGCGCCCGCTGTTCCTGCCGGACGAACCCGCCATCCATGCCCAGATGACCCGTGTCACGCAGGGCTGGCAACAACGTCTGCGCCCTCTGGCGGTAGCCGGAACGGGCGAGCACGCAGCGCCGGCAAGCTATATCGCCGCACTGCCCGGCTTCGTCGCGCAGGCCGATCGCCTGGTTGGCATGATCGAGCATGACAGCGCGCGCAAGACCGACTGGCTGCGCTTGTCGCAGATCGCGCTGGCGGCAATGGCCTGCGTCGGCACCGTGGCCGTGATCTACCTGCTCTACCTGTGGATCATCCTGCCGGTGCTGCGGCTGCAGGACGGCCTGCGGCGCATGGCCGCGCGCGAGTTCTCGCTGCGCCTGCCGGTGGAAAGCCGCGACGAGTTCGGCACCCTCAGCGAAGGCTTCAACCGCATGGCCGGCGAACTGCAGGGGCTGTACCACGACCTGGAGACGCGCGTGGCACAGAAGACCGCCGAGCTGGAACGCCAGAACCGCGACCTGGAGACGCTCTACGACATGGCCGCCTTCCTGAACCAGGCCGCCGATGCCGAGGCCATGGCGCGCGGCTTCCTGGAACGCGTGATGCGCCAGTTCGATGCCGATGGCGGCAGCGTGCGCGTGCTGGACAGCCGCCATGGCAGGATGCACCTGCTGGCAGCCGCCGGCCTGCCGGCCGCGCTGGCAGAATCCGAATCCTGCGCGGCGGCCAACGCCTGCCATTGCGGCGACGCCACGCGCGAGGCCGTGGTCGCCATCGTCGACCTGCGCGCGGCGCAACGCCAGGGCGCCGCCGGGGATGCCACGCCCTGCAGCCGCAACGGCTTCCAGTCGCTGGCGGCCTTCCGCATCGAAAGCCAGCGCGGCGCCACCGGCGTGTTCGCGCTGCACTTCCGCACGCCGCGCGCGCTGCCCCCGTCAGACCGCCAGATGCTGGAAACACTGGGCCAGCACCTTGGCACCGCGCTGGAACACCTGCGCCTGTCCGCGACCGCGCGCCAGCTGGCGGTGGTGGAAGAGCGCAACCTGGTGGCGCAGGGCCTGCACGACAGCATTGCCCAGGGCCTGAACTACCTGAACCTGCAGGTGCAGCTGCTGGACGCCGCGGTCGAACGCGACGACCTGGCCGAGACCCGTGAGATCGTGCCGATGCTGCGCCACGGCGTGGAAGAGAGCTACCAGGACGTGCGCGAACTGCTGAACAACTTCCGCTCGCGGCTCGGCACCGGCGAGCTGCGACCGGCGGTGGAAGAGACCGTGGGCCGCTTTCGGCGCCAGTGCCGCACCGAGGCCACGCTCGCCATTGACGAGAGCGGCGGCGCCTGGCCGCTGGCGCCGGAGCAGCAGCTGCAGGTGCTGTTCATCCTGCAGGAGGCGCTCTCCAATGTGCGCAAGCACGCCATGGCGGCGCACGTGGCGGTGGCGCTCAGCCACGGCCGCGATTTCCGGCTGGTGGTGCAGGACGACGGCGAGGGCTTCGATCCGGAGGAAATCGCCACGCGCGCCGAAGCGCATATCGGCCTGAACATCATGCGCGAGCGCGCGGCGCGGCTGGGGGCGCAGCTGCACGTGCAGGCCCGCCCCGGCCACGGCGTGCGCATCGAACTGGTGCTGCCCGCCGGCCGCTCTTCCGGCGCCCGCGAGTTCGCCGACACCCGCCCCGCCCCCACGACCACCGAGACCCAGCCATGACCATCCGCATCCTGCTGATCGACGACCACACCCTGTTCCGCTCCGGCATCCGTGCGCTGCTGCAGCGGCAGGCCGACTTCGAGATCGTCGACGAAGCCGCCGACGGCGTGGAAGGCATCAAGCGCGCCAAGCAGCACCGTCCCGACGTGATCCTGCTGGACCTGAACATGCCCGGCCTGTCCGGCCTGGAGGCCCTGCAGCTGCTGGTGGAAGACCTGCCGCGGACCGCCGTGATCGTGCTGACCGTGTCCGAGGAAGCCGAGGAACTGGCTGCCGCGCTGCGCGGCGGTGCGCGCGGCTACCTGATCAAGAATATCGAGACCGAGGCGCTGATCGCCGGCATCCGCCGTGCCGCGGCCGGCGAGCCGGTCATCTCCGACAGCATGACCGCCAAGCTGGTGGCCCAGTTCCGCGCTCCCGCACCGGTGGCCGCGGCGCGCCAGGACGAAGCGCCGCGGCTGACCGCGCGCGAGCGCGAGATCGTGCAGGGCCTGGCGCGCGGCGAAAGCAACAAGGAGATCGCGCGCGACCTGGGCGTGGCGGAAAGCACGGTGAAGATCCACGTGCAGAACATCCTGAAGAAGCTGAACCTGGCCAGCCGCGTGCAGGTGGCCGTCTATGCCGTCGAACACGGGCTGAACGCAGCGTGCTGAACGCGGCGCAGCGACCGCCACGACAGCCCTGCATGTTGCGCGCCCGGCACCCCAACGTCGTCCGATTCCTACAGCGATTTCAGCCCTAGTCCGGGGGGACGCCGGCGCCCCCTGATCTAGGCTGAACTGTAAGCAGTTGGCTCTCCGAGGCCACCCGGTCCGGAAGCCCGGCTTGCCAGATCCACAACAAGGAGCACGCCATGGGAATCGGCACCATTCTCCTGATCATCCTTATCCTGCTGCTGATCGGCGCGTTGCCGGCCTGGCCCTACAGTTCCGGCTGGGGCTACTGGCCTAGCGGCGGCCTGGGCCTGATCGTCCTGATCGTGGTGCTGCTCGTGGTGCTTGGCCGGATCTAGCGTTCCCGGCCAGCCTGCGGGCAACGCACGCCGGCTGGCGCACGCAGCGGCGCCAGCGCGAGGCTACCCTTGTCGCTGCCGCGCCGGCGCCCTATAACGAAGCGCGGGCGTGTGCCACCGCATCGCCCGGTTCCTTCCCCCATTTGCAAGGAGACCCAGATGCCAGCCAAATCCAAGGCGCAACAGCAGGCCGCGGGAGCGGCGCTCTCCGCAAAGCGCGGCGAAAAGAAGGCCGGATCGCTCAAGGGACCTTCCCGCTCGATGTATAAATCGATGAGCGAGAAGGAACTCGACAAGATGGCTTCGACCAAGACCAAGGGCATGCCGAAGCACAAGTCAGACAGTTGATCGGCAAGCTTGCTCACTCTCCCGCCCGTGGGCGAGTGAGCAAGCCCAAGCGGGCTGCCAGGGCCAGCCACCACCTGCTATCTGGCACCGCCCTTCTTTCCCCCGACCC
>NZ_JBYTAH010000091.1:0-24320 GCF_058787975.1 Cupriavidus sp. FW305-26 | reverse complement strand
TCCAAGATAACAGTGGTGGGCTTGTTGGCCCTTTTTGTTTCTAAACGGTCACGCAGATCGGCGATGAACCAAAAAAAGGCCACGCGATGCGTGGCCTTTTACATGCTGGCAAACGTCAGGCTGGCATGTCAGTACGGCGTTGCCATGTCATTGGCCACGCGTGCGCGCATGCCCACCTGCAGGTTGCCCAGGCTCGACTGGGTCACCGTGGCGATGCGGCCATCATCCAGGCGCACGTTGACGCGGTACGCGGTCTGGGTGTTGCTGCCCGCGCGCTTCTCGATCTGGTTGCCGGCCACGGCGCCGACCACGGCACCGCCGATGGTCGCCGCGGTCTGCCCGCGTCCGCCGCCGATCTGGTGGCCCAGCAGGCCGCCGGCCGCACCGCCGATCACGGTGCCGAGCAGGCCCGAGCTGCCTTGCGTACTGGTGATCGGTTCAATCGATTCCACGCGGCCGTAGTACACCGCGCCAGCCGGGGCCTGCGAGGTGTTGGGAGTCTGGTACCCCGGAGGCGGGGCGTTGTAGCCGGTGTTGTAGCCGCTGTCATACGGAGCGGCACAACCGGCCAGCACGGCCGCTGCAGCCACCGGAACGATCAGCCATTTCTTGCTATGGATTCGCATTTTGAGTTCTCCTCTGTTGCCAGGCGAAAGCCGGGGATGCGGCACACACCGCGCCATCCGGCACGACAATATGAGCGATGCCGGCGTGTGAAGGTTCCGTAATGTCAGACAGACGCCGACATCCGCGGCAGCGGATGTGGCAGGAAGTTTACGCGCGCTTGCGTGCCGCAACACAAGACCACCATCGATCCACGCGAGCCTTGTATAATGCGCGGCCTGACCGTCAGGTCTGCAGGCGGCAGCGCGCCGGGCCCATGCCCTTTCGCGCTACAATGCCCGCACTTCCAGGAAGCGTGGCCGAGTGGTTTAAGGCAGCAGTCTTGAAAACTGCCGATGGGGTGACCCATCCGTGAGTTCGAATCTCACCGCTTCCGCCAGACAAGAGAAACGGCCCGCACCAGTAACTGGTGCGGGCCGTTTTTCATTAGAGATCGCCGTGCAGGTCTTGCGTCAGCAGACGGTACGCCTCGGCTTCTGAAATCCTGAGCCGGTACTTGCACGCCAGCACGCGCGCCAGGCCATGCGCCGCGCCCGGCGGGCTGTGCCGCAGTTGTTCGCGGTAGGCCTCCACTTCATAGCGCAGGCGCCAGCGCCGGCTGGCCAGGTAGAGCACGCCCATCAGGCCCCAGCTGCGCCAGAACTGGCGCACATGCACCTTCTCATGCTCGATCAGCGCCTGGCTGGCGCCGGGGCGCAGCAGGATCAGCGGACCGGGCGTGAAGCCGTCAAACCCGCGCGGTATCAGCCAGCGGGTTTCGACGACCAGGCACAAGGGCGAGCGGCAATAGCGGAGCATGCACCTAGCATAGCGCGGATGCCGCCGCCCTGCCGCTGGCTCAGGCCGCCGCCCGCAGCGGCGCGGAAGCGGAGGCGGCCAGCACCCCGGCCTGCCCGCGCGAACGTCCCGAGCTCAGGTACCCTGCGATCGATTCCTGCGTGACCTCGCCCAGGTAGGCGCCGTCCGCGCCCATCACCGGCAGCCAGCTGGTGTTGTGCTGGTACATGCGCGACAGCACGATGCGCAGGTGCTCGTCGAAGGCCGCGGTGACGGCGAACGGGCGCATCACGTCGCTGCACTGCCCCTTGCCGGATCGCGCATCGCGGCGCGTGACGTAGCCCAGCGCGACCTGGGCGTCGTCCACCACCGGCAGGTGGCGCACGTCGGCATCGTCCATCACGCCCAGCGCTTCGGCCAGCGGCATGTCGGGGCGGCAGCTCGGCGGCATGGTGGCGGCGTCGCCGGCGCGCACCAGCAGCAGTCGCTTGAGGGTGTTGTCATGGCCGACGAAGGCCTGCACGAACTCATCGGCCGGATGCGCCAGCAGCGCGTCGGGATGGTCGAACTGCACCAGCTTGCCGCGGCGGAACACCGCCACCTTGTCGGCCAGCTTGATCGCTTCGTCGATATCGTGCGAGACCATGATCACGGTCTTGCCGAGCTGGCGCTGCATCTGCAGGAATTCGTTCTGGATGCTCTCGCGGTTGATCGGGTCGACCGCGCCGAAGGGCTCGTCCATCAGCAGCAGCGGCGCGTCGGCCGCCAGCGCGCGGATCACGCCGATGCGCTGCTGCTGCCCGCCGGAGAGCTCGCGCGGATAGCGCGTCAGCAGCCGGTTGGGATCGAGCTGCACCATCGCCATCAGCTCGCGCGCGCGCTCGCGGCATTGCTTCTTGTCCCAGCCGAGCAGGCGCGGCACCACCATGATGTTCTCTTCGATGGTCATGTTGGGGAACAGGCCGATCTGCTGAATTACGTAGCCGATCTTGCGGCGCAGGGTCACGCCGTCAAGGCCGCGCGTATCCTCGCCCTCGATGCGCACCGTGCCCGAGGTCGGCTCGATCAGCCGGTTGATCATCTTCAGCGTGGTGGTCTTGCCGCAGCCCGAGGGGCCGAGGAAGACGCAGATCTCGCCGCGCGGCACCGTCAGCGACACGGTGTCGACGGCGCGCGTTTCGGTGCCGTCTTTCTGCGGGAAGGACTTGGTGAGTTGGTCGAGTTCGATCATATGCGGATTCCCTTTGGCGTCAGTGCCCGCTGCAACCACTGCAGGAAGGCGTCCGCCACGATGGCGAGCAGGCTGACCAGGACCGCGCCCACGGCCAGCTTGCTCATGTTGCTCTGGCTGATCGCCTGCAGGATCAGCACCCCAAGGCCACCCGCGCCGATGATGGCGGCAATGGTGGCAACCCCGATATTCATCACCACGGCGGTACGCACGCCGCCGAGGATCACCGGCACCGCCAGCGGCAGGTCCACCAGCCGCATGCGTTGCCAGGCGGTCATGCCGATGCCGCGCCCCGCTTCCTGGATGCCGGGGTCGACATTGGCCAGCGCGGTGTAGGTGTTGCGCATGATCGGCAGCAGCGAGTACAGGAACACCGCCGTCACCGCGGGCACGTAGCCGAGCGCATGGCCGAAGCGCGCGAAGATCGGGATCATCAGCCCGAACAGCGCGATCGACGGCAGCGTCAGCACGATCGTCGCCAGCGCCAGCAGCGGCGTGGCCAGCGCGCGGAAGCGCGTGATCACGATGCCCAGTGGCACCCCGATCAGGATCGCCAGCCCCACTGCCGAGCCCACCAGCGCCAGGTGCTCGCCGGTCATTTTCAGCAGCGTGGGCCAGCTGTGCTGCAGGTAAGAGAACAAGTCCATGCGGCCTCCCTCAGATCAGTCCGTGGCTGCGCAGGAAGTCCTCCGCGACCTTGTCCACCGGCTGCTGGCCGATGTCCACCTTGTAGTTCATGTCGGTCATGCTCTCGTTGTCGAGCTTGGCAGCGAGTGCATTGAGCAGGCCGGCCAGTTCCGGATGCTTGTCGAGCACCGGCTTGCGCACCACCGGCACCGCGTTGTACGGCGGGAAGAAGTGCAGGTCGTCTTCCAGCAGCACCAGGTCGAAGCCCTTGACGCGGCCGTCGGTCGCATAGACCAGGCCCAGCTCCACCTGGTTGTTCTTCAGTGCGGTGTAGACCAGGCCCGGGTCGAGCTGGATCACGTCGCGGCGCGAGAACGGCAGCTTGTACAGCGCCTTGAGCGGCTCCAGGCCGTCCGGGCGCGCAGCGAATTCCATGTCGACCGCGAACGGGTGGCTGGCGTCGGAGCCGGCGCGGCGCATCTGCTCGGCAAAGCCCGACAGCGTGGTCACGCCGCTGGCCGCGCGTTCCTTTGGCATCGCCAGCGCATAGGTGTTGTTGATGTTCGAGGCATCGAGCCACACCAGCCCGCGCGCGCCGTCCATCTGCTTGACGCGCTCGTAGCTTTCCCTGGCGCCGAGTTTTTCCTGGACCTTGTTGAACACGATCAGCGCGGTGCCGGTGTAGTCCCACACCACGTCGAGCTGGTTGCTCTCCATCGCCTGGCGCATCAGCGTGCTGCCCAGGCCGGCGGTCAGTTCGGTGGTGAGGCCCTTGGCGCGCAGGTATTTCGATGTCATCGACGACAGCAGCAGCTGCTCGGTGAAGTTCTTGCCGCCCACGCGGATCGGCGTGGCCTCTGCACGCGCTTCAGGCGCAGTGGCCAGCGCCAGCCCCGCCGCAAAAGCGGTGACTGCAGCCACCACCAGGGCGACGCGCCGGGCACGGCGGCGGATGAATTGCATCTGGTTTTCCATTTCGGTCCCCATGTTCAGTGCGCCAGCCCGCGCCGGCGCAGGTACAGCTGGCCGGCGGCGGCAAAGAGCGCGTCCAGGGCCAGCGCCAGCAGCGCCGTGGCGGCCGCGCCCAGCAGCAGCAGCGGCTGGTTGTTCAGGTAGATGCCCGGGAAGATCAGCTCGCCCAGGCTGTTGGCACCGATCAGGAAGGACAGCGGCACCGTGCCCACGTTGATGACCAGGGCGATGCGGATGCCGGCCAGCATCACCGGCAGCGCGTTGGGCAGTTCCACGCGCACCAGGCGCTGCACCGGCGTCATGCCGATGCCACGCGCCGCTTCCAGCAGCGTGGGCGAGACATTGCGCAGGCCTTCGTAGGTGTTGCGCACGATCGGCAGCAGCGAGGCCAGCCACAGCGCCAGGATGGCGGGCCGCTCGCCGATGCCGAGCACGGCCAGGGCCAGCGCCAGCACCGCCAGCGACGGCACGGTATTGCCCACGTTGAAAACCTGCATCAGGCGGTCGGCCCAGCGGCGCATGCACGGGCGGCTCAGCGCGATGCCGGCCGGGATGCCGGTGGCCAGCGCCAGCGTCATGGACAGCACCACCAGGCGCAGGTGGTCGGCCACGTCGTAGAGCAGGCGCTCCTGGTACTGGCGAATCACATCGACGCCGATCCATGCCACCAGTGCAGCCAGCGCGGCCAGCGTCAGTCCTGCCCAGGCGAAGGCCCGTGCCGATTGCTTTGACATACTCTCCCCTTTTCCGAAACCGAAAAGCGCGCAGCACGCCACTTCCCGGCGATGGAAAACAATATGGGCTGGTGCGTGCGGAGATAGGGCGCCACCAGTCCCGGTTCAGATTGCATTGCCGCCATGACCGGCACGATTGCCGGCGGACGGTCTGTGGATTCCTCCGCCGTGGGCGGGAAGTCCGATTGACGGGATGCCGGGTTGGATTGGCAGTCCCTGAAGCGGCGCAACCGGCGACGCAAAGTTGTTGCGATCGGTTGGCCAGTGGCAGCGCAAATATTGAAGTTTTCCGACGCGCCGCCGGTCCATCGGCCGTTGACTGGCAAGGGCTGGCGAGGTTTTGACACCCCGCATCTCACCTCAACGGATGACAAAGAGAGCGCTATTATAGCGATCTTCATCGATCCTGTCATCTTCCCGCATTTTTCCGGCCTTCCTGCGCCGATCTTGCGCGAATTGGCGGCAGTGGGACGGCATGTTCGGCCGTGCATTAGCCGGCACACGGCGACCTCCCGGATCGTTCTGAATTCGAAAGAACCTGGACCAACAGTCGGTACGCCAGCAGAACAATCTGTTGCCCGGCGACCCTCTACTCTTTCCGCGCCAAAACACTAAATTGACGAGGTAGCTGAAACGACGGGGAAACCAGCCCGGCCATTGCCGCGCGGAACCCGCCTACAGGAGAAAGACATGGACACCCTTGCCACCACCTTCGCCACCGTTCCCGCCGCCGCCGCGGAAACCGTGCAACGCTCGCGCGCCGTGGACCGCGTGGTGCGGGGCATTGCCACCTCGGACGGCGCCGGCGTCAAGCTGACCCGCGTGCTGACGCAGAACCTGCAGCGCCGGCTGGACCCGTTCCTGATGCTCGATGCCTTCGGCACCGACAGCAAGGACGACTACATCGGCGGCTTCCCCGATCACCCGCACCGCGGCTTCGAGACCATCACCTACATGCTGGCCGGGCGCATGCGCCATCGCGACAGCGCCGGCAACGAGGGGCTGCTGCAGAACGGCGGCGCGCAGTGGATGGTGGCAGGCGCAGGCGTGGTCCACTCGGAAATGCCCGAGCAGGAAGACGGCCGCATGGAAGGCTTCCAGCTATGGCTGAACCTGCCGGCCGCGGACAAGATGACCGCGCCGTGGTACCGCGACCTGCCCGCCGCCGAGATCCCGACGGTGGCGCTGGACAACGGCGCCACGGTGCGCGTGCTGGCGGGCGCCACGCACGGCGTGGCCGGCGCGATCACGCGCCCGGTGACCGAGCCGGTCTACCTGGACGTGCACCTGCCGGCCGGCCAGACCTTTGCGCAGGCGCTGCCGGCCGGGCACAACGCGTTCGTCTACGTGTACCGGGGCGAGGTTTCGATCGGCAGCGGCGACGACCGCGCCGTGATCGAGGCCCAGCGCATGGGCGTGCTGGACAACGCCGGCCAGTCTGACGGCGTCATCGTCAGGGCCGAGGCCGACGCGCGCTTCCTGCTGATCGCGGGCCAGCCGCTGAACGAGCCGATCGCGCAGTACGGGCCGTTCGTGATGAACACGCAGGAGCAGATCTACCAGACCCTGGCGGATTTCCGCGACGGGCGCTTCGCCACCAGCGCCGCCACCACCGGCGCCTGAGCCCTGCCGGCGAGCGGCCGCCCTGGCCGCCCGCCGCTGCTCCAGTCCAGCCGCTGGCTCCGCAAGGAGCCGGCGGCTTTTTTTCGTGCTGTGGCCGGCACGCGACTTGCAACCACCCCCAAACCGTTGCAGGGACTGGAATGACGCCGGAATCGGCCCGCCCGGTGTCCTGTCACTTATATAATCCATCACCAATATCGGGCATCACCAAACCATGATGAATGCTGCAATGCGTCGCGGCGATGCTGCGCCACGCACTGCCGCGCTGTTGACTCATCCCACGTTGCTGCCATCACAACAACCCGAGCCGCCTCAGTGACATCACAACTCCCTCCCAGGCTGGCGCTGGCCCATATCAGCAAGCGCTACCCGGGCGTCGTCGCCAATGACGACGTCAGCCTCAGCGTCGCCCCCGGCGAGATCCATGCCGTGCTGGGTGAAAACGGCGCAGGCAAATCCACCCTGATGAAGATTATCTTTGGCGCGGTCCGTCCGGATGCCGGCGAGATGCACTTCAACGGGGCGCCGGTCACCATCAACAGTCCGCACGACGCCCGCAACCTGGGCATCGCCATGGTGTTCCAGCATTTCTCGCTGTTCGACACGCTGACCGTGACCGAGAACATCGCACTCGGCCTGCCCGCCGGACAGCAAGGCAACATGAAGCAGCTGGCCGAGCGCATCCGCGCCACCGCCGAGCGCTACGGGCTGCCGCTGGAGCCGAACCGCCATGTGCATACGCTGTCGGTCGGCGAGCGCCAGCGCGTGGAGATCGTGCGCGCGCTGCTGGCCAATCCGCAGTTGCTGATCCTGGACGAGCCCACCTCGGTGCTGACCCCGCAGGCAGTGGAAACGCTCTTCGTCACGCTGCGCCAGCTGGCCGCCGAAGGCACCAGCATCCTCTACATCAGCCACAAGCTCGACGAGATCCGCGCACTGTGCCATCAGGCCACCGTGATGCGCATGGGCAAGGTCACCGGCGTGTGCGATCCGCGCCAGGAAACCGCGGCCTCGCTGTCGCGGCTGATGATCGGCGGCGAGCCCCCGCGCGAGACGCGCGTGGCTGCCGAGCGCGGCCCGGTGCGGCTCAGCGTGCAGGGCCTGTCGCTGCCGCGCGCGCATGCCTTCGCGACCGAGCTGAGCAGGATCTCGCTGGATGTCCACGCCGGCGAGATCGTCGGCATTGCCGGCGTGTCCGGCAACGGGCAGCAGGAGCTGCTGGCCGCGCTGTCCGGTGAAGACACACGCGCAGACAACATGTCGGTGCAGCTCGGCGGCAAGCCAGTCGGCCGGCTCGATGCGCGCCAGCGCCGGCGCGCGGGCCTGGCCTTCGTGCCGGAAGAGCGCCTGGGCCGCGGCGCGGTGCCGGGCATGAGCCTGGCGACCAATATCCTGCTGTCGCACCAGACGCCACCCTATGTGAGGCAAGGCATGATTTCGCCCGGCGCGGCCACCGGGCTGGCTTCGGCCGTGATCAGCCGCTTCCGCGTCAAGGCCAGCGGGCCGCACGCGCTGGCGCGCAGCCTGTCGGGCGGCAACCTGCAGAAATTCATTGTCGGCCGCGAGATCGAAAGCGGCCCTAAGGTACTGATCGTGGCGCAACCGACCTGGGGTGTGGACGTTGGCGCCGCGGCGCAGATCCACAACGAGATCCTGGCGCTGAAGGCCACCGGCTGCGCCATCCTGGTGGTGTCGGAAGAGCTCGACGAGCTGTTCGCGATCTGCGACCGGCTGCACGTGATCGCCAAGGGGCGCTTGTCGCCTTCGGTGCCGGCCGAGACCGCGACGCGCGAGCAGATCGGCCTGTGGATGAGCGGACTGTGGCAAGGCGGGCCCGCCCAGGCGCAATCCGGCGCGGAGGTGGCAAGCCATGGCTGATGTGCGACAACTGCTGCCCCGCTCCCCCCTCTCGCTGGCGCCGCGTGGCCTGCCCTCGCGCACCATGGCCTATGCCTCGCCGGTGGTCGCACTGGCGCTGACGCTCCTGTTCGGCGCGCTGCTGTTCCTGGTGCTCGGCAAGGACCCCGTGGCCGCGCTCAAGGTCTTCCTGGCCGATCCGCTGCGCGACCAGCGCGCCATCGGCGAGGTGCTGCTCAAGACCGTGCCGCTGGTGCTGTGCGCACTCGGCCTGTCGGTGTGCTACCGCGCCAACGTGTGGAATATCGGCGCCGACGGGCAGCTGATTGCCGGCGGCATCTGCGCCGGCGCCACCGTGCTTTACTTCGATGTGCCGGGCCAGGCCATGAACGGCACCGTGGTGCTGGTGCTGGCCTCACTCGCCGGCATGGTCGGCGGCATGCTGTGGGCCTCGCTCACGGCGGTGCTCAAGGACAGGTTCAACGCCAACGAGATCCTGGTCTCGCTGATGCTCACCTATATCGCGCAGCAGCTGCTGCTGTGGGTGGTCAACGGGCCGCTGAAGGATCCCAACGGCATGAACTTCCCGCAGTCGAAGGTGTTCTCGTCCGAGTACCTGCTGCCCAACCTGATGTCGGGCTCGCGCCTGCATGCCGGCTTTGCCGTGATGCTGGTGCTGGTGGCGGTGATGACCGTGTTCGTGTTCCGCAGCTTTGCCGGCTACCGCCTGCAGGTGGGCGGCACCGCGCCGGCGGCGGCGCGCTACGCGGGTTTCTCGGCGCGCAGCGCGCTGTGGAGCGCACTGCTGATCTCGGGCGCCACCGCGGGCCTGGCGGGCGCGTTCGAAGTGACCGGCCCGATCGGCCAGCTGCTGCCGTCGATCTCGCCGGGCTACGGCTTCACCGCCATCATCGTCGCCTTTATCGGCCGGCTGCATCCGGTCGGCACGGTCTTCGGCGGCATCATGATGTCGCTGTTCTATATCGGCGGCGAGATGGCGCAATCGCGCCTGGGCCTGCCGTCGGCCATTGGCTGGGTGTTCCAGGGCATGCTGCTGTTCTTCCTGCTGGCCTGCGACACGCTGATCGAAAACCGCCTGCGCTGGCGCGCCACCACGGCCTGAGCGGAGCTACAGAACAATATGGAACAACTCGCTCCCCTTATCGCCACTGCCATCAACGCCGGCACGCCGCTGCTGCTGGCCGCGCTGGGCCTGCTGATCAACGAGCGCTCGGGCGTGCTCAACCTCGGCGCCGAAGGCATGATGCTGGTCGCCGCGGTGGCCGGCTTCATGGTCGGCTACCAGACCCAGTCGCCGCTGCTCGGCTTTGCCGCCGGCGCGCTCGCCGGCATGCTGATGGCCACGCTGTTCTCGTGGCTGGCGCTGGTGCTGGCCACCAACCAGGTCGCCACCGGCCTGGCGCTGTCGATCTTCGGCACCGGCCTCTCGGCCTTCATGGGCCAGCGCTTTGTCGGCTTCGCCATGCCGGCGCAGGCCAAGGCCGTGCCCGGCCTGGCCGACCTGCCCTTCTTCGGGCCGGCCTTCTTCCAGCATCACTGGATGGTGTATTTCAGCCTGCTGCTGTGCTTTGCCATCATGTGGTTCCTGTTCCGCACGCGCGCGGGGCTGACCTTGCGCGCGATCGGCGAAGCGCCGGAATCGGCGCACGCGCTGGGCTACCCGGTGCGCACCATCCGCTTTGGCGCGCTGCTGTTCGGCGGCGCCTGCTGCGGGCTTGCCGGCGCCTACCTGTCGCTGGTGTACACGCCGATGTGGGTCGAGAACCTGGTCGCCGGTCGCGGCTGGATCGCGCTGGCGCTGACCACCTTCGCCACCTGGCGCCCGGGCCGCGTGCTGGTGGGCGCGTGGCTGTTCGGCGGCGTGACCATCCTGCAGTTCTACCTGCAAGGGATCGGCGTGTCGGTGCCGTCGCAGTTCCTGTCGATGCTGCCGTACGCGGCCACCATCGTGGTGCTGGCGCTGATCTCGCGCAACCCGGCCTGGATCCGGCTGAACATGCCGGCCTCGCTGGGCAAGCCCTTCCGGCCCGGCAATGCCTGAGCCTCGAGTTTTTTGACGGAAATCCCTGAGCTACCAACAATTCATCACAAGGAGAAATCATGATCGTCACGCGCAGGAAGACCCTGGCGGCCCTGGCCGCCACCGCCTTGCTGACCCTCGCGGGCTGCGGCAAGAAAGAGGCCGACAAGCCTGCCGAGACGGCGGGCGCGGCCTCCGCGCCCGCGGCCGAGCAGAAGGCCGAGCCGCTCAAGGTCGCCTTCGTCTATATCGGGCCGGTCGGCGATGCCGGCTGGACCTTCGCGCATGACAACGGCCGCAAGGCCGTGGAAGAGAAGTTCGGCGACAAGGTCAAGACCTCCTTCGTCGAGAACGTGCCCGAATCCGCGGCCGACGCCGAGCGCGTGTTCCGCGACCTGGCCAGCCAGGGCAACAAGCTGATCTTCGGCACCACCTTCGGCTACATGGAGTCGATGCTCAAGGTCGCCAAGGAATTCCCGGACGTAAAGTTCGAGCACGCCACCGGCTTCAAGACCGCCGAGAACCTGGCCCAGTACGACGTGCGCACTTATGAAGGCGCCTACCTGGCGGGCGTGGTCGCGGGCAAGATGAGCAAGACCGGCAAGATGGGCGTGGTGGCATCGGTGCCCATCCCCGAGGTGATCCGCAATATCGACTCGTTCACGCTGGGCGCGCGCAGCGTCAACCCCAAGGCCACGGTCAAGGTGGTGTGGGTCAACAAGTGGTTCGATCCGGGCAAGGAGCGCGAAGCCGCCACCACGCTGATCGGCCAGGGCGTCGACATGCTGATGCAGAACACCGACTCCGCCGCCGTGGTGCAGACCGCGCAGGAAAAGGGCGTGCACGCCTTCGGCTGGGACAGCGACATGAGCAAGTTCGGCGACAAGGCCCACCTGGCCGCGTCGGTGATCTCGTGGGGCGTCTACTACAACAAGGTGGTGGAAGACGTGCTGAACAAGCAGTGGAAGAACAGCACCACGTGGTGGGGCCTGAAGGAAGGCATGATCGACCTGAAGAGCTTCAACGCCGATGTGCCGGCTGACGTCAAGGCGCTGGTCGAAGAGCGCAAGAAGGGCATCGCCGACGGCAGCGCGCCGATCTGGAAGGGTCCGATCAAGGACAACACCGGCAAGGAACAGCTGGCCAAGGACCAGGTGGCCGACGACGGCTTCCTGCATGGCGTGAAGTTCTACGTCGAAGGCGTGGAAGGCAAGATCCCGGGCTGATTCGCCACGCAGCCCAGCCGCGCGCCGGTGACGGTGCGCGGCGCCCGCCTCCGCCGCGCGGGGGCGGAATCGCCACAATTCCCCGCCCTGCCGCCCGTTCCGGGCACCCTCCCCGCACCGCCCATACCTTGCGGAACTTGAAGCCGCCGATAACGGCCCAAGCTATCTGTGCATGCGCCAGTAACCGGCGCCCGCAATGTGAAGGAGGCCTCTCATGTGGAAGCGATTTTCGGCCCTGTGGACGCTGGTTCGCCGCGACGGCCGCCTGTTCTGGTACGCGCTGCGCCATCCGGACGCGCCGCCCTGGCTCAAGCCCGCCGCCATCGGGCTGCTGCTCTACGCAATCTCGCCGATCGACCTGATCCCCGACGTGGTCGCGGGCCTGGGCATTGTCGATGACGTGGTGCTGATTCCGCTGGCGGTGCACCTGATCCTGAAGCGCCTGCCGCCGCATATCCTGCGCCAGGCGCAGACGCGCGCCACCGCCACCACGGTCCGGCCGCACTGACGGCATCGCTCAAAGCCAAAGCCCCGGGGCAGCGCCTGCCGCCCCGGGGCTTTTGCTTGCCTGCCTGGCTGTTGCTCAGTTCGGCAGCAGGATGGTCGAGCCCGTGGTCTTGCGCGCTTCCAGGTCGCGATGCGCTTGCGCCACCTCAGACAGCGCGTAGCGCTGGCGGACGTCGATCTTCACCTTGCCGGTGGCCACGGCGTCGAACAGGTCGGCCACCATCGGCTCCAGCAGTTCGCGGTGCACCACGTAGGTCATCAGCGTCGGCCGCGTCAGCCGCAGCGAGCCCTTGTTGCCCAGCACCGACAGGTCGAACGGCGGCACCGGGCCCGAGGCGTTGCCGAAGCTGACCATGGTGCCGCGCGGCGCCAGGCAGTCGAGCGAGCCCTGGAAGGTGTCCTTGCCGATCGAGTCATAGACCGCCGGCACCCCCTTGCCGTTGGTGATCTCCCTGACCCGCTCCACGAACGACTCACGCGTGTAGACGATGGTGTGGGCGCAGCCGTTGGCGCGCGCCAGTTCGGCCTTCTCGTCGCTGCCGACGGTGCCGATCACGGTCACGCCGAGCGCCTTGAGCCACTGACTCGCAATCAGGCCGACGCCGCCGGCGGCGGCATGCAGCAGCACCGTGTCGCCCGGCTGCACCTTGTAGCTGTCGCGGATCAGGTACTGCGCCGTCAGGCCCTGCAGCATCATCGCCGCGGCGGTGTCGAACGGGATCGCATCGGGCAGCCGCACCACGATATCGGCCGGCATCACCCGCACCTGCGCGTAGGCGCCGGTGGGTCGGCCAGCGTAGGCCACGCGGTCGCCCACGGCGACGTGGCGCACGCCCTCGCCCACCGCTTCGACCACGCCGGCGCCTTCCATGCCCAGCCCGCCCGGCAGCGGCTGCTTGTACAGCCCGGTGCGGAAATAGACATCGATGTAGTTCAGGCCCACCGCCTCATGGCGCACGCGCACCTGGCCGGGGCCGGGCTCGCCCACCTCGACATCGACCCACTGCATGACTTCGGGACCGCCGGTCTGCTCGATCCGGATGGCTTTGCTCATCTGTGTCGCTCCTTCGCTATGGTGTTGCATCGATCGGGAATTCAGCGGGCCGCCGCTTCGTCGACCTCGCGGGCAAGCCCGGCGATCAACAGCTCGGCAGTGGCCACGTTGGTGGCGCAGGGCACGTTGTGCACGTCGCAGGCGCGCACCAGCGCGTTGATATCGGGTTCATGCGGCTGCGGCGTCATCGGGTCGCGCAGGAACACCACGGCGCGCACCAGGCCTACGGCCAGTTGCGCGCCGATCTGCAGGTCGCCGCCCCACGGCCCCGACAGCATGCGCGTCACCTCCAGCCCGACCTCGTCGATCAGGCGCCCGCCGGTGGTGCCGGTGGCCAGCAGCTCGCACTGCGAAAGGAAGGCGCGGTGGCGCGTGGCGAAGGCGACGATGTCGTCCTTCTTGTGGTCGTGGGCGATCAGCGCGATGCGGGGGCGAGTCATCAGGGGTTCCTTGTTGCGGGGTCGGTGAACGTCAGGAAACAGGAGAAAGCAGCGGGATCAGAAGGTGCCCGGGTAGGCGCCGCCATCGAGCAGGATGTTCTGCCCGGTGATGTAGCCGGCATGGCGGCTACACAGGAACGCGCAGGTGGCGCCGAACTCGGCCGGCTCGCCGAAGCGGCGCGACGGGTTCGCCGCGGCGCGGCGCTGCGCCACCTCATCGACGCTCAGGCCAGCCTTCTTGGCGCCGCCTTCCATGGTCTTGAGCAGGCGGTCGGTGTTGAACGGGCCCGGCAGCAGGTTGTTGATGGTCACGCCGTGCTGCGCCACTTCGCGCGCCACGCCCGCGACAAAGCCGGTCAGGCCCGAGCGCGCGCCATTGGACAGGCCCAGCACATCGATCGGCGCCTTGACCGCGCCGCTGGTGATATTGATGATGCGGCCCCACTTGCGCGCGATCATGCCGTCGACAGTGGCCTTGATCAGCTCGATCGGGGTCAGCATGTTGGCGTCCAGCGCGGCCAGCCAGTCGCTGCGCTCCCAGTCGCGGAAGTTGCCCGGCGGCGGGCCGCCGGCGTTGTTGACCAGGATGTCGAGGTCGCCCAGCTTGGCCACGGCGTCCAGCGCCGCCTTGCGGCCTTCGGGCGTGGTGATGTCGGTCGCCACCGCGATCACGCGGCGGCCATGGCGCGCGCGCAGGCCGGCCGCGGCCTTCTCCAGCGCCTCGGCGCCGCGCGCCACGATCACCACGTCAACACCCTCGGCCGCCAGCGCGTCGGCGCAGGCAAAGCCCAGGCCCTTGCTGGCGCCGCATACCAGCGCATGCTTGCCGCGCAGTCCCAGATCCATGTCTTTCTCCTTTTGTCTGTTGTCTTTGGGGGGCCAGCTCCGGGGCCGGCCCGGAATCACGTCTTTCTTGCCGACAGCAAATACATGCCGCCCATCACCAGCGCGCTGCCGGCCAGCTGCACGCCGCTGACGGGCTCGCCCAGCAGCCAGAAGGCCAGGAACAGCGTCGACACCGGGCCGATCATGCCCGCCTGCGACGCCATCGGCGCGCCGATGCGCGACACCGCCACCATGGTCAGCGACACCGGCAGCACGGTGCAGAACACTGCATTGACGAGTGACAGCCACATCACCGGAGCCGGCTGCGCCAGTTCCGCCACCGGCCGGCCCAGTACCAGGTACTGGATCACGCAGCAGGCGGTCGAGACGCACATCGCATACGCCACCAGCCGCAGCGAGCCGATACGCCGCACCAGTTCGCCGCTCAGGATCAGGTAGATACCATAGGTCATGGCGCTGCCCAGCACCAGCGCGCCGCCCAGCCACACCTGGCTGCCGCTGACGTCCAGGTCATGCGCGAATACCAGCACGATGCCGGCGTAGGCGAGCAGCAGCGACAGCCACTGGCGCATGGCGATCGGCCGGCGGAACACCAGCGCGGTGGCCAGCAGCACGAACGACGGCGTCAGGAACAGGATCAGCCGCTCCAGCCCGGCGGTGATGTATTGCAGGCCGATGAAATCGAGGAAGCTCGACAGGTAGTAGCCGATAAAGCCGAGAAACACCACGCGGCCGCGATCCGCCCACGACAGCGGCGCCAGCCGGCGCGACTGCCACCAGCCGATCGCCATGAACAGCGGCACCGCGAACAGCATGCGCAGCGTGATCACCATCACCGCATCGACGTTGTAGCGGTACATCAGCTTGGCGACGATCGCCTTGGCGGAGAACAGCACCGCGCCGACGGCGGCGATGACAAGGCCCGAGCGCTGCGGCGACGGCAGCGCGGCAGGTGCGGCGAGAGACTTCTGGGAGGCGGGCACGGGGAATACAGGGGAAAGCGGGCGGGCACGTCGGCCCCGCGAAACGACCCGACGATTGTATTCGAAAAGACGCAATGGCATCGGGCATCACCTCGGCGGCTCCGGCCACCTTCCCGGCCACCTTCCCGGCCACCTTTCCTGCCCCCTTCCTCGGTATACTCTGGGTCACCTTACCCACTGCACCAGGTTCGTGCCCCAGCCCTCCGACCCGCCTTCCGGCAAGACCGCCGCAGACTACGACTTCACCGAGCAGGTGGGCCACCTGCTGCGGCGCGCCTACCAGCGCCATGTGGCGATCTTCCAGCAGACCATCCCGGATTCGCAGCTGACCGCGGCGCAGTTCGTGGTGCTGTGCGCGGTCAGGGACCGCCAGCCGTGTTCGATGAACGAGGTGGTGCGCGCCACCGCCATCGACCAGGCCACGGTGCGGGGCATCATCGACCGGCTGAAGTCGCGTGAGCTGATTGCGGTGTCGCACGATCCCACTGACCGGCGCAAGGTGGTGGTGACGGTCACGCCCGACGGGCTGGCACTGATCGATGAGACCGTGCCGTTTGCGAAGGAAATCTCGGAGCAGACCTTCGGCAGCCTGAATCCGGCCGAGCGTGTGGCGGTGACTTACCTGCTGCGCAAGATGAGTGAGATCGACGAGGGGAACGGCGTCTAGGGCCCGCGGACGCCGAGGGTTTTCTCCCCTCTCCCGCTTGCGGGAGAGGGGAGAAAACTGTCAGCTATTCATCGCCGCCAGCGCCGCCAGCACCGTCTCGGGCACGAACGGCGGCCGGCGCAGCCGCACCCCCAGCGCATCGAACAAGGCGTTGGCAAGCGCCGGCGCGCCCGGCAGCGAGGCCGATTCGCCCGCGCCCAGCGGCGGCTCCGACTGGCGCGGCATCAGCACCACTTCAATCGGCGGGATTTCCGGGAAGGTCAGCAGCGGATAGCTGCCCCATTCGCGGCTGGCGACCCCATCCGCATCGAAGCGCACCTGCTCCTTCAGCACCCGGCTGAGGGTCTGCACCACGTTGCCGTGGATCTGGTGGCGCACGCCATCGGGATTGACCATCATGCCGGTATCCTGCCCGACCACCACCTTCTCAATGGTGATGCGGCCGCTGCCGGCATCCACCGCCAGGTCCACCACCCAGGCCGACCAGGCTGCGCCGAAGCCCGGGAAACGGCTGTGGATATAGCGGGCATAGGCCACGCCCCGGCCGCGCAGCCGGCCTTCGGCATCCGCGATGCCCCGCGATCCGGCCACGCCCCGCTGCCAGCCAGCCGCTTCAGCCACGGCACGCAGCAAGGCCGCGGCACGTACATCCGGCAGGTGCCGCAACCGGAAATCCACGGGATCGGCACCCGCCTCTGCCGCCAGCTCATCGATCACGCACTCATGCGCAAACGCATTGGGCAGCGCCGACACGCCACGCAGCCAGGACGCGCGCACGATCGCGGGGGTGTCGTCGCAACCTATGCGGCGCGCGCCATACGCGTATGGCGGCACGGCGGTGCGATCGCCCATCTCCAGCGTGCGCGGCGCGTTGGGCACGGCACCGGTCAGCACCAGCGCCAGCGTGGGCGCATCGTTGGACGGATAGCGGCTGGTGAAGTCATAGCCAAGCAGCGCGCCGTCCGGCCCCAGCGTGGCGCTGACGTCCATCAGCTGGGCCGCGCCCTTGGGCTCCCACAGGTGTTCCTGTTCGCGCGATAGCTGCACGCGCACGGGCCGCCCGACCGCGCGCGACAGCAGTGCCGCGTCGGCGCAGACATCGTCGGCGCAGTTGCGCCCGTAGCAGCCGGCGGCCTCCATGCGCACGACCTCGATGCGGTCTTCGCCGAGCCCGCACAGCCTCGCCAGGTCGATGCGCAGCACATGCGGGTTCTGCGTGCCGGACCACACCGTCAGGCCATCGTCATGCCAGTCGGCCACGGCGCATGACGGGCCGATCGAGCCATGCATCTGGTACGGCCAGACAAAGCGCCGCTGCAAGACCGTGCCGGCGCCGCTTGCCGGCGGCTCCCCGTCGGACAGCAACTCGCGCCGCGTGGCCGGATTGGCGCGCAGCGCGGGCTCCGGATCGTCCAGCGCGGGCAGCGGCGGCACCGGCTTCCAGCGCACGCGCAGCCGGCGCGCGGCCTGGACCGCGTATTCCTCGCGCTCGGCCACCACGCCGACAAAATCGCCCTGCACCACCACATCGACCAGGCCGGGCACGTCGCGCACGGAGTCGCGGTCGACTTCCAGCAGGCTGTTGCCGACAAAGTCGCCGCTGTCGCGCCCGGCATACGGCGGCCGCACCACGCGGCCATGCAGCATGCCGGGCACGCGCACGTCGTGGACAAAGGTCAGCGCGCCGCGCACCTTGCCGGGAATATCGACGCGGCCCGCGGCGCGGCCGACGATGCGGTAGGACTCGACCGGCTTGGTCGGTATGTCTTCGGCCAGCGGCAGTTCCAGGTGCTCGCCGGCAAGCAGCGCGCCATAGCCGATGCTGGCCTGCGTGCCGGGATCGCGGAACACGCCGTCCTCTGCCTCCAGCCCGCCGGCCTCCACGCCGAGCCGCTGCGCGGCACGCGCCCGCAGCCACGCACGCGCCTGTGCCGCGGCGCGGCGCAACGGCAGCGCCGAAATCTGGATCGATGCGCTGGCGATAGTGGGACCCTGGTTGGGGGTGGCTTCGGTATGGCCAAGCACCATGCGTACGCGTTCGAGCGGCACGTCGAGTTCTTCCGCCACGATCTGCGCCAGGGCCGTGCGGATGCCGGTGCCGAGGTCGACGTGGCCGTTGAAGGCCAGCACCTCGCCGCTGTCGCGCACGGCAATGAAGATGTCCGGCAGCGCCGGCACGTAGTCCGAAGCCGCGCCGGGCTGGCCCGGCGCGGGCCGCGGCGCCGCCTGCGGGGCGCGCGTCACCAGCAGCACGCCGGTGGCCTGCAGCAGCGCCAGCCGCAGCGTGCGCGGCGTTTCGGCGTCGGCCTGTGCCGAGGGTTGCAGGTTGGTTGCCGTCATCGTTCTGCCATCTCCTTCACCGGCTGCGCCCCGGGGCGCCCGTTATACTGCAAGCCAACAGTGGAATAGCCCAAGCATCGACCATGACGATCACGACCGCGCCCAAGCCAACCGCAAAGCGGGCGCCAGCCGGCACGCGGGCCAGACAAGCGCAGGACAGCCGCGACCGCATCCTGAAGGCTGCGATCAAGGTCTTCGCCCAGCGCGGCTACGACGGGGGCCGCATCGAACGCATCTCGTCGCTGGCCAAGACCTACGACCGGATGATCTATTACTACTTCGGCAGCAAGGAAAAGCTGTTTGTCGAAGTACTGGAGACCATCTACCTGCAGCTCAATGAAGCCGAGCAGCAGCTGGAACATGAGCTCGACGCCGCCGACCCCGTGCGCGCGCTGTCGCAGCTGATCGACTTCGTCTGGCAGTACTACCTCGACCATCCGGAGTTCGTCGCCATCCTGACCAGCGAGAACATGAGCCAGGGCAAGCACGCGAAGAAGTCGGTTCGGCTGCGCGAGATCTCCAGCTACGCGCTGTCGGTGCTCGACGGCATCCTCGCGCGCGGCAAAGCCGCGGGGCTGTTCCGGCCCGACGCGGGCGCGCGCGATGTCTATATGGTGATCGCTTCGCTTGGCTACTTCTACAACTCCAACCATCATACGCTCAGCGCCTTCCTGGGCGAACCCATGATGAGCCCGCCCGCGCTGGCGCACTGGCGCGATGTGATCCAGCAGACGGTGCTGCGCGCCGTGGCCGTGCCCGGCGCGGTGCCGGATGCGGATGTGGCGCCGCCGGCCGCGGGGGGGGGCGCGCGGCGGCAGGCTGACGCCAGGCCCGGCCGCGTCGCCACGCCTCAGGCGGCGGCGCGCACGCCGGCAACCCGCGCCAGTGCCTCGTCGCGCGTCAGCACGGTGGCGTATTTCTGCGCCATGTCGAACAGGTTGGCGTCATGCGGACCCAGCGCGCGGTCGCCCACGCAATCCGACACCACCAGCGGGCGGAAGCCCAGCGACATCGCGTCAACCACGCTGGCGCGCACGCAGCCGCTGGTGACGCAACCCGCCACCAGCAGCGTCTGCACGCCACGCTGCGTCAGCCAGGCCGCCAGCGAGGTGCCGAAGAACGCCGACGGCACCGTCTTGCGCACCACCAGTTCGCCCGGCGCCGGCGCCAGCTCCGGCACGATCTTGCTGTTGTGGCCATCCTCCTTCAGCGTCAGCATGCCCGGCACCTTCAGCGTGAAGATGTTGTGGTCGCTGTCGTCGTCGGCGAACACGATGCGGCTGTGCGCCACCGGCCAGCCCTGCTCGCGCGCGGTGCGCAGCAGCGGCTGGGTATTGCGGATCGCCTCGGGGATGTTGCCGCCGCCAAACACCGCCGGGTCGGCGAAGCCGTTGACGAAGTCGATGATCAGCAGGCCGTATGGGGCCTTCAGTGGAATCGACGCGCCGAAGCCCTGACGCTGGTAAGTCTGCACGGCGTCATCCATGGCGCGCGTCCTTGTAGAGAGAAGCGGCCGGCGCGTGGTGGCCGTCCATCACCTTGCCGCGCACCACCACGGGCTCGCCGTCCAGGCTGACGGTGCAGTGGCGCACCGGGATATCGATATGGCAGGCCGTGGTGCGGCTGCCGCCGGCTTCGTTGTTGGGACCGAACGAGCACAGGAAGTTGCCCTCGTAGGCACGCGCATCCATGCCGATGGTGGCCTCGCGGTCGTACATCGCCAGCGCCGACCAGCTGGCGCGCGGCTGCAGGCCCCAGCCGATATGCGACATGGCATAGGCCTCGGGGTCGTTGAACGAGGCCATGTAATCGGCCAGCAGTTCGGCGTCCACGCCTCCCTCGATGCGGCGCACATAGCCGGCTTCGACCGTGATGCGGATCGGCGCCTGGATGTAAGACTTCATCGGCAGCAGGATGTCGCCGCGGTCCAGCACGATGGTGCCGTTGGTGCCGCCCTCGTCCGGCCAGGTCAGCACGAAGCCGCTCGGCCAGTGGTCCCAGCGGCCGGGCTCGTCGACAAAGCCGTACTCGCTGATCGCCGGGAATTCGCCCAGGCGGCAGCGCAGGTCCATGCCGGCGTCGGACACGATATGCATCTCGCGCGCCTTGCCCAGCCGCGCGGTCGCGGCCTTGACGCGGGCACGGTCGGCCTCGGTCGGCACCAGCCGTGCCAGCACTTCGGGCGGTTCCACCGCCAGCAGGATCCTGGTGCCTTGCGCCAGGATCTCGTGCTGCTCGGGCGAGAACAGCAGCGTCATCAGGTCCAGCACCAGGTCGCTCGCCTTGAGCGCAGCGATGGCGGCGGGATTGCCGGTGAGCGGCGTGGTACCGAGGTAGGCCAGCGCGTCGCGGCTGAGCGCCTTTTCGCCATTGACAGGCGGCAGGTCGAGCCGGTTGACGATGGCGCCCATCGATGCCGCCGCCACCATCGCGGTGCGCAGCGTCTGCGGATGCGTGGCGGCGCCGGTCAGCACGGTGACGGTCTGTCCCGGCTCAAGCTTCGACAGCGTCAGCACCTGCTTCCACGCCGCGGTCAGGTCATAATCGCTTACGGGCATGTTCGCTCCTTGATCAGTTCAGCGCCGCACCGAGGAAGTCGCCGAAGGCGCGGTAGAAGCCGGCCTCGTCGTCCCACGGGATCATGTGGCCGGCGTTGGCGACATGCGCAAGCAGCAGCGCGGGCAGCAGCTTGCGCATCTCCTGCACGTCTTCCTCGCGGATCACGTCGCCGCGGCCGGCGGTCATCAGCAGAGCCGGCACGGCGACGTGCGGCAGGTCGGCGTGGATATCGTCCTCATGGAAGCCATTGAAGCTGGCCAGGATCGCGCGCTCGTCGCAGGTATGCAGCCATTGCGCGCGCAGGCGCAGCTGGTCCTCGGTCCAGGTCGGGCAGAAGCGGCGCATGCCTTCCACGTCGATGCCCTGCTGCGCCAGCCGGATCGAATCGATGTACCACGGCAGTTGCGACGGATACGGGCGGCGGCCCGGGCCCGACACCGGCGGATCGACCAGCACCAGGCGCGTCAGGCCTGCCGGCTTGCTGCGCGCGGCGCGGATGCCGATGCGCGCGCCCATCGAATGGCCGACGATGGCGTAGCGCTGCAAGCCAAGCGCTTTGGCAAACGCGATCACATCGGCAGCCTGCGCATCGAGGCTGTAGTCCAGCTCAGCGCCGGCCTGCGACAGGCCGCGGCCGCGCACGTCGAGCACATAGGTATCGAACTGCCGCCCGAACTGCTCGCCGACAAAGCCCCAGGTCACTGCCGGGCTGGTGATGCCCGGCACGATGATGACGGCATCGCGCTGCGCGCGCGCGCCGCCCTGCCCACCATAGCGCAGGTAGTGCTGGCGGATGCCGTTGGCGTTCACGTTGGCGCCGTAGAGAAAGGTGCTGTCTGCCATGGCCGCCCCCTTCAGTACGCGCCCGACAGCAGCGCGCCGGCGCCCGGCACCACCGGCTCCAGCCCGAGCCGCTTCAGCAGCGCATAGGTGGTGGCGACGGCGGCGGTAACCACCGGCTTGCCGGTCATTGCCTCGACCTTGGCCACGGCCGGCAGCGACGGCATCTGCACGCACGCCGACAGCACGATGACATCGGCGTCGGCCGTATTCATCTGCGCGACGATCTCCGGCAGCCGCGCCGGGTCATGGCGGCCCACCTCAAGGTTGTCGGGGATTTCCAGCGCGCGGTAGTCGACCACCTCATAGCCTTCATTGCGGATGTAGTCGACCACCAGCTCGGTCAGCGGCTTCATATAGGGTGCCACCACGGCGATGCGCTTCGCGCCCATCACCTTGAGCGCATCCACCAGCGCGCCGGCGCTGGTGATCACCGGCGCGTCGCCGCCGTTCTCGGCGGTATGCGCCTGCAGGCGCTGCTCGGACACGCGGTGGTAGCCGTGGCCCATGGCCATGATGGCCACCAGGCAGGCGTAGCCGAGCACGTCGACGCGGGCGTCGCTCAGTTCCACCGCGCAGCGGTCGGATTCGGCGTCCATGGCCGCCAGCTCTTCCTTGACCACCTTCTTCATCCGCATCCGGCTTGAGTGGAAGGTGAAGCGTTCCGGGCGCACCAGCTGGCGCGCGGCCAGCATCGCCGGGATCTCGGTTTCCATGGTGGTGTTGGAGCTCGGCACGATCTGCCCGATTCGGAAAACTTTCTGCACTGTCGACTCCGTCATCTGTTTGTCTGTCTACCCTGCCTGCTTCGCCCTGGCGGGCTCTGCATGCTGCGATTTATTGTAGTGTACACACTTTATCTAGGCAAACAGAATCTGCGCCGCCGCGAATTCACTCGTTCAGTGCATACTTAACTAATCAATCCCTGTTTTTGCGCGTAAATTCACCGATACAGCGCGATGTTCGGCGTCTTCACGTTTTCAGTAAGGGTTTTCCATAGGTTCATCAATTTCTTCTTTTACTTTGATATTTTGAGTGTGTACACTCGTTTTCAACGGTCGGCCGAGTGGCCGCCCCAGCCCCCATCGACCTTGTGTCATTGCCAGGAGAAAGAACGTGCAAGGCAAACCGCGAATCGCAGTTGTCGGCGCCGGACTCGGAGGGACGGCCGCGGCCGCCCTGCTGCAGCGAGCCGGCTTCCAAGTCAGGCTGTATGAACAGGCACCGGCGTTCTCGCGCCTGGGCGCGGGCATCCATGTGGGGCCCAACGTGATGAAGATCATGCGGCGCATCGGCATCGAGAGCGCGCTCAACGACATGGGCTGCCACCCCGACTACTGGTACAGCCGCGACGGCCTGAGCGGCGAGGTGATCGCGCAGATCCCGCTGGGCGACTACGCGGAGCGCCACTACGGCGCCAGCTACCTGACTGTGCACCGCGGCGACTTCCACAAGCTGCTGACCGACGCCGTGGCTCCCGACACGCTGTTCTTCAACAAGAAGCTGGAAAGCGTCACCGACCAGGGCGACGTGGTGCAATTGCGCTTCACCGACGGCACGGTCGAAGAGGCCGACATCGTGATCGGCGCGGACGGCGTCAACTCGCGCATCCGCGAGACGCTGCTGGGCGCCGAGCCGCCCAAGTACACCGGCTACGTGGCGCACCGCGCGGTGTTCCCGATCTCGCGCGTCAAGGGCTTCACGCATGAGCGCTGCACCAAGTGGTGGACCGACGACCGCCACATGATGGTCTACTTCGATACCAGCAAGCTCGACGAGATCTACTACGTCACCGGCGTGCCCGAGCCCGACTGGGACATGAGCAAGAGCTGGGTCCCGAGCAGCATCGAGGAAATGCGCGCCGCATTCGACGGCTGGCACGAGGGTGTGCAGTCGCTGATCGAAGGCACCGTCGAAGTGAGCAAGTGGCCGCTGCTGGAGCGCGACCCGCTGCCGTTGTGGAGCCGGGGCCGCCTGGTGCTGCTCGGCGATGCCTGCCACCCGATGAAACCGCACATGGCACAAGGCGCCGCGATGGCGATCGAGGATGCCGCGATGCTCACGCGCTGCTTCACCGAGACCGGCGTGGACGACTTCGCCTCGGCATTCGCGCTGTATGAAGCGAACCGCAACGAGCGCGCGAGCAAGGTCCAGCTGGTCTCGCACAACAACACCTGGCTGCGCAGCAACGAGAACCCCGACTGGTGTTTCGGCTACGATGTCTTCAACGTGCCGCTGGTGTCGGCCGGGACCGGGACGCTGTCCGCAGCGGCCTGACGCCTGACCAACCCTGTCCGCCACAGCCCCTCATCGAAGGGGCGCGGCGCAGCGATGCGTGATGTTCAAACCGCCCCCAGCCCCCCGATGAACAC
>NZ_JBYTAH010000090.1:0-24331 GCF_058787975.1 Cupriavidus sp. FW305-26 | reverse complement strand
GGCGTGGCGGGCGTGGCGGGCGTGGCGGGCTTTTCACCTTCGGTCCCGGCAGGGGCTTCAGGGCGCGCCGTCGGGGTCTCCGGGGCGCTGTCCGCATCCTCGTCGCCGTCGGGCGGGTTGCCGTCGTAGACCAGGTACTGGCGCCGCTGCAGGTAGGAATCGCGCAGGAACGAGTACTTGTCCAGCGCCGCCTGCTCCAGCAGGTTGCTGGCGCCGAGCAGCTGCGCCCGGCCGGCAACGATGCGCACGCCGGTCAGTGAATTGCGCAGCGATACCGGATAGAGATAGGCCGACGGGTCGAAGCTGCGGTCCACCAGCATGCCGCCGGTGTCGCGCACGGTGCTGGGCCCGAACAGCGGCAGCACCAGGTACGGCCCGGGCGGCACGCCCCACACGCCCAGCGTCTGGCCAAAGTCTTCCTTGTACTTGGGCAGGCCGGCCGGGGTGGCGATGTCGATCAGGCCGCCGATCCCCAGCACGGTGTTCATGGCCACGCGCATGGTGTCCTCGGCGGCGCGGGTGGGCTTGCCCTGCAGCAGGTTGTTCGCCGCCGAGTAGACATCGCTCACGTTGGAGAAGAAGTTCTCCACCGCGCGCTGCACCGGCGTGGGCATGTAGTCGGCATAGACCTGGGCCACCGGGCGCAGGATGCCCTTGTCGAAGTCCTCGTTGATCTTCGAGACTTCGCGATTGAACGGCTCCAGCGGGTCTTTCGGATTGGCGGTGGGGCCAGTGGCGCAACCGGCGAGCACGGCCGCGGCAGCGGCAGCGACTGCGGCCAGGCCCTTGCAGAACGATGGCGCAGCGCTCATTTGAGGTCCCCTGCCGGCGCCGGCGCGCTGGCACCGGCCGGCGCACCGCCGCCGGCATCCGCCGCCTTGTTGTACAGGAACTGGCCGATCAGGTTTTCCAGCACCACGGCCGACTGCGTCATGGTGATGCGCGCGCCTTCGGCCAGCATGGCGGTGTCGCCGCCGGCTTCGAGGCCGATGTACTGCTCGCCGAGCAATCCGGATGTCAGGATCTTGGCCGAGGTGTCCTTGGGGAACTGGTAGCGCTTCTCCAGGCTCATCTCGACGGTGGCCTGGTAGGTCTTGTCGTCGAAGCGGATCGCCGCCACGCGGCCGACCACCACGCCCGCGCTCTTGACCGGCGCGCGCGGCTTGAGCCCGCCGATGTTGTCAAAGCGCGCCTGCACGCTGTAGGTGTCCTGGAAGGAAAAGGCGCTCATGTTCCCCGCCTTGAGGGCCAGGAACAGCACGGCGACGAACCCCGCCGCCACGAACAGCCCCACCCAGAAATCGAGTGCGTTCTTTTTCATTGGAATCTCTTTCTTCAACCCCGTAGTGTTCTTGTCGCTGTCTTGTCGTTGGTATGGCCCGCGTCAGTTGCTGAACATCAGCGCGGTCAGCAGGAAATCCAGCCCCAGCACGGCCAGCGACGCAATCACCACGGTGCGGGTGGTCGCGCGCGAGACGCCTTCCGGCGTGGGCTTGGCCTCGAAGCCCTGGTACAGGGCAATAAACGTCACGGCGATGCCAAAGATAAAGCTCTTGATCACGCCATTGAGCACGTCGGCGCGCACGTCGACGCCGCCCTGCATCTGGGACCAGAAGGCGCCGGCGTCGACGCCGATCAACTGCACGCCCACCACGTAGCCGCCCAGGATGCCGACCGCGCTGAAGATCGCCGCCAGCACCGGCATGGCGATCACGCCTGCCCAGAAGCGCGGCGCGATCACGCGCTGCAGCGGGTTCACCGCCATCATTTCCATGGCCGTCAGCTGCTCGCCCGCCTTCATCAGGCCGATCTCGGCCGTCAGCGAGGTGCCGGCGCGGCCGGCGAACAGCAGCGCGGTCACCACCGGGCCCAGCTCGCGCACCAGCGACAAGGCCACCAGCAGCCCCAGCGCCTGCTCGGACCCGTAGCGGTTCAGCGTGTAGTAGCCCTGCAGGCCAAGCACGAAGCCCACGAACAGGCCCGACACCGCGATGATCACCAGCGACAGGTTGCCGACGAAGAAGACCTGGTCGGTCACCAGGCGGAAGCGGCGCAGCAGCGCCGGCGACAGGCCCAGCAGTGTCAGGAACATGCGCGTGGCGCGGCCCAGCCCCGACACGCTGCGGCGCACGGCCGCGCCGATGGTGATAAAGAAGTCCGTCACCGCACACCTCCGGCGAAATCCTCGGCCAGCGAAGGTCCGGCGTAGTGGAACGGCACCGGGCCGTCGGCCTCGGCATGGACGAACTGGTGCACGAACGGGTCGGTGGAGGCGCGCAGCGCCTCGGGCTCGCCCTGCGCGACGATGCGGCCGTCGGCAATGAAATAGACGTAGTCGGCGATCTGGAAGGTCTCGTGCACGTCGTGCGAGACGATGATCGTGGTGGCGCCCAGCGCGTCGTTCAGGCTGCGGATCAGGCGCGCGGTCAGCCCGAGCGAGATCGGGTCCAGCCCGGCAAAGGGCTCGTCATACATCAGCAGCGCCGGGTCCAGCGCAATCGCGCGCGCCAGCGCCACGCGCCGCGCCATGCCGCCCGAGATCTGCGCCGGCATCAGGTCGCGCGCGCCGCGCAGGCCGACCGCGTTGAGCTTCATCAGCACCAGGTCGCGGATCATCGAGTCGGGCAGATCGGTGTGCTCGCGCAGCGGGAACGCCACATTGTCGAACACCGATAGGTCGGTAAACAGCGCACCGAACTGGAACAGCATGCCCATCTGGCGGCGCACCGCGTACAGGCCGCGGGTATCCAGCGTGTGGATATCGGTGCCGGCAAAGCTGACCGTGCCTGCCTGCGGACGGACCTGGCCGCCGATCAGCCGCAGCACCGTGGTCTTGCCGCAACCCGAGCCGCCCATCACCGCAATCACCTTGCCACGCGGGAATTGCATGGTCAGGCCGGACAGGATCGGCTTGCCGTGGTCCGCATAGGCGAAGTCCACCGCAGTCAGTTCGACGAGGTTTTGAGCAGAATCGGTCACGTTGGCACCGGTCAGGACAGTCGCGCATTATAAGGTGTACTACCTAGCCCTGCTGGCGCCCGTGTGCCCCGCGCCACATGCCCCCGTCGGGAGAGCCTCTCAGACTTGCCCTAGCCCCCCAAACCTGCCCATCCCTTTGCTGCTCAAGGCTCCTGTATCGGCGAGACGTCCTTCAGGATCACCTGCCATTGGATAGATTCCGAGCGGATCGCGGTGGCAAACGCCTCCGGCGAATCGCGCAGCGGCGTGACCCCCGCCGCCTGCAGACGCGAACGCACCTCGCGCTCGGACATGACCGCGTCGAGTTCGACCGCCAGCCTGGCGACGATCGCGCGCGGGGTCTTGGCCGGCGCCATCACGCCAAACCAGGCAGCCGCGGCATAGCCTTCCAGCCCCGACTCCTGTAGCGTCGGCACCAGCGGCGCCAGCGGCGAGCGGGCCACGCCCGTCACCCCGAGCAGGCGCAGCCCGCCGCTTCTGACCTGGCCCTGGACCGCGGCAAACGAACAGAAACAGGCACTGACGCGGCCGGCCAGCATCTCCTGGACCACGGCGGCCTCACCCTTGGCGGTGACCAGCGGCACGCCGCTGCGGATGCCGCGCACGGCGTACTCGGCGTACAGGTGGGAGGGGCTGCCCGGCTGGCCGTAGCCATAGCTGTAGGAGCCCGGGTTCGACCTGACCGCGGTCATCCATTGCTCCGGCGTGCGCATGGGCAGCCGGGCATCGATCACCAGGAACAGCGGCGTGGTGGCCACGCGCGCAACCGGCGTGAAATCGCGCACGACGTCGTACGGCACCGGCTCCAGTCCGGGCTGGATCAGCATATTGGCCTGGTGCAACAACAGGGTGTGGCCATCGGAGCTGGCCTTGGCGACCACGTCGCCGGCGATGGTGCCGGCGGCGCCGGGCCGGTTGTCGACCTCCACCGGCACGCCCAGCCGGACGGAGAGGCGCTCGGCCAGCATGCGCGCCACCGCATCGGCAACACCGCCGGCCGGGAATGGCACGATCAGGCGCATCGGGCGGTCGGGGAACGACATGCTGCGGGCGAGCTGCTGGGTCCCCGCATGCGCCGGCATGGCTGGCACCGCAAGCGCCAGCGTGGCACACCCCAGGGCGTACAGGCACAGGAAAGACCGGAGCCAGCGCCGGACTGCGCCCATTGGGGGGCGCGGCGCGAACTTCGCTTTACCTCGCCAAAGCCGCGACAAATTGCGCACTTCGGGCATCAATTTCCTCCGGCCGGTCCCCTGAGGAGGCGGCAAGCTGGTTCTGGGGAAAAAGGATTTGCGAGGCAGTTTCCGTTAGTTGTTTTTTGAAAATTGTAAGGACATTGCCCAGGGCACCACAGGCACGTAAACCATAGCCGGGAGAACCCTGAAGGCCCCGCCAGGCCTTGCCAAACGCGCCATGGCCAGGATGCACGGACCTCGCCGGCTATAATCGGCCGATGACGATTTTCACCGTGCGGCCGATGGTCACAGCCGACCTGCCGGCCGTGCTGGCGGTACAAGCCAGCTGCTATACCGAAGTCCTGCTGGAGAGCCAGGCCGCGCTGGCAAGCCGGCTGGCGCTGTCCCCCGCCACCTGCTGGGTCGCGGACGATCCCGGACATCCCGGCGCGCTTGCCGCCTATCTCTTTACCCACGCCTGGCCCGAAGCCACCCTGCCGCCGCTGGACGGCGTGCTCGACCACGGCTGGCGCCATGGCGCCGCGCCGGACGCCCTCACCTGGTTCGTGCACGACATGGCGGTGGCGCCCGCCGGACGCGGCGCCGGCCTGGCGCCGCGCCTGTACGCCGCGGCACAGGCGGCCGCGCGCGCGGCGGGGCTGCGGCGTTCGCGGCTGATCGCGGTGCAGTCGGCGGCGCCGTGGTGGCGCAGGCTCGGATACGTCCCGGTGGCGGCGCACACGGCCACCGCCCATGCGCCCAAGCTGGCCAGCTACGGCGCCAGTGCGGTGCTGATGGAGCGCACGCTGGCCGACTGAGCGCTGCGCCGGCGCGAGGACGACAAAAAGCCCGCCGGCTTGCGCCAGGCGGGCTTCTTGTTCCTGCCGGGGTGAATCAGCGCGGCAGTTCGGTGTGACCCATCAGGAAGGCATCGACCGAACGCGCGGCCTGGCGGCCTTCGCGGATCGCCCACACCACCAGCGACTGGCCACGGCGCACGTCGCCAGCGGCGAACACCTTGGGCACGTTGGTGTGGTAGGCACGCTCGCCCTCGGTCGAGGCCTTGGCGTTCTTGCGCGCATCGGTATCCACGCCAAACGCTTCCAGCATCGAACCCACCGGGTTGGTAAAGCCCATCGCCAGCAGCACCAGGTCGGCCGGCAGGATGAACTCGCTGCCTTCGACTTCCTGCATGCGGCCATCCTTCCATTCGACGCGGCAGGCCTTCAGTGCGGTGACCTTGCCGTTCTCGCCGATGAATTCCTTGGTGGCGACCGACCAGTCGCGCTCGCAGCCTTCATCGTGCGACGACGAGGTGCGCAGCTTGATCGGCCAGTACGGCCACACCAGCGGCTTGTCCTCTTCTTCCGGCGGCTGCGGCAGCAGTTCAAACTGCGTCACCGAGGTGGCGCCATGGCGGTTGGACGTACCCACGCAGTCGGAGCCGGTATCGCCGCCACCGATCACAATCACGTTCTTGCCTTCGGCGCGGATCTCGTTTTCGCCGTCGCCGGCCACTTCCTTGTTCTGCGGGATCAGGAATTCCAGCGCGAAGTGGATGCCGGCCAGGTCGCGGCCCGGCACCGGCAGGTCGCGCGGCACTTCCGAGCCGCCCGCCAGCACCACGGCGTCGAACTGGTCCATCAGGGCCTGGGCCGAGATGGTTTCACGGGCGTAGTTCTTGATGCCGGCCGGCAGTTCGCCGTCGGTCACCATCACGCCCGGACGGAAGGTCACGCCTTCGGCCTGCATCTGCTCGATGCGGCGGTCGATCAGCGTCTTCTCCATCTTGAAGTCGGGGATGCCGTAGCGCAGCAGACCGCCGATGCGGTCGTTCTTCTCGAACACGGTCACGTCATGGCCGGCGCGTGCCAGCTGCTGCGCGGCAGCCATGCCGGCGGGACCGGAGCCGACCACGGCCACGGTCTTGCCGGTCTTGTGGCGCGGCAGCTGCGGCCTGACCCAGCCCTCTTCCCAGGCCTTGTCGATGATGGCGTGCTCGATCGACTTGATGCCCACCGGCAGTTCATTGATGCCCAGCGTGCAGGCGGCCTCGCACGGTGCGGGGCAGATGCGGCCGGTGAACTCGGGGAAGTTGTTGGTCTGGTGCAGCACCTCGATCGCCGACTTCCAGTCCTGGCGGTACACCAGGTCGTTGAAGTCGGGAATGATGTTGTTGACCGGGCAGCCGTTGTTGCAGAACGGGATGCCGCAGTCCATGCAGCGCGCACCCTGGATCTTCGCTTCGCTGTCGGACAGCGCGAACACGAATTCCTTGTAGTGCTTCACGCGCTTGACTACCGGTTCGTAGCCTTCGTTCTGGCGCGGAAATTCGAGAAAGCCAGTCGCCTTACCCATGTTGCGTCCTTGGTCATGCTGCGCGGGACCGGCGGCGTCGCCAGCCCTGCGGTGGGGTCAGAATCTTGTCAGGGCCGCGGCGGCTGCCGCGGCCCCTCTGCGTGGTTGCGTTGCGCTCGCTCAGGCCGCGATGGCTTCGCGGTCGCTGTCGCGGGCGGCCTGTTCCTTGGCGTACATCTCGCCCAGCGCGCGCTTGTACTCGGTCGGGAAGACCTTGACGAACTTGCGGCGTGCCGTGGTCCAGTCGGCCAGCAGCGCCTTGGCGCGCTCGGAACCGGTGTAGCGGAAATGCTGCTCGATCAGGTTGCGCAGGATGACCTCATCCAGCTGGCGCTTGCCGTCGACCTTGTGCCACGAAGCCTCGGGCTGGCCCTTCTCCTGGTCGGCCGAAGCCAGCACTGCTTCCAGCGCCACCATCGAGGTGTTGCAGCGCTTGTCGAACAGGCCGTCCTCGTCGTAGACGTAGGCCACGCCGCCCGACATGCCGGCCGCGAAGTTGCGTCCGGTGCCGCCCAGCACCACCACCGTGCCGCCGGTCATGTACTCGCAACCGTGGTCGCCGGTGCCTTCCACCACTGCCACCGCACCCGAGTTGCGCACCGCGAAGCGCTCGCCGGCCACGCCGTTGAAGAACGCTTCCCCGGCGATAGCACCGTACAACACGGTGTTGCCGACGATGATGTTGCGGGTCGGGTCGCCGCGGAACTCATGCGGAGCGCGCACGATCACGCGGCCGCCCGACAGGCCCTTGCCGACATAGTCGTTGCCGTCGCCCACCAGGTCCAGCGTGATGCCGTGCGCCAGGAACGCGCCGAACGACTGGCCGGCGGTGCCTTGCAGCTGGATGTGGATGGTATCGTCAGGCAGACCTTCGTGGCCATGCTGGCGCGCCACCACGCCCGACAGCATCGCGCCGACGGTACGGTTGACGTTCTTCACCGGCTGGATGAACGAGACCCGCTCGCCCTTCTCGATCGCCGGTCGGGCCTTGGCGATCAGCACGTGGTCCAGCGCCTTGCCGGCCTCGGCCGACAGGCCGTGGTCCTGCACGTCGGTGTGGTACAGCGGCACGTCCGCGCCCAGCGAGACCTGGTGGAAGATGCGGCCGAAGTCCAGGCCGCGCGCCTTCCAGTGCTCGATGCCGGGCTTGGTGTCGAGCAGGTCGGCGCGGCCGATCAGCTCGTCGAACTTGCGGATGCCCAGCTGGGCCATGATTTCGCGGGCTTCTTCCGCAACGAAGAAGAAGAAGTTGACCACGTGCTCAGGCTTGCCCTGGAACTTCCTGCGCAGCTGCGGATCCTGCGTGGCCACGCCCACCGGGCAGGTGTTCAGGTGGCACTTGCGCATCATGATGCAGCCTTCCGCAACCAGCGGCGCGGTGGCGAAGCCGAATTCATCGGCGCCCAGCAGCGCGCCGATGACGACGTCGCGGCCGGTCTTCATCTGGCCGTCGGCCTGCACGCGGATGCGGTTGCGCAGGCCGTTGAGCAGCAGCGTCTGCTGCGTTTCGGCCAGGCCCAGCTCCCACGGCGTGCCGGCATGCTTGATCGACGACCACGGCGAAGCGCCGGTGCCGCCATCATGGCCGGCGATCACGACGTGGTCGGCCTTGGCCTTGGCCACGCCCGCGGCCACCGTGCCGACGCCGACTTCGGACACCAGCTTGACCGAGATGTCCGACACCGGGTTGACGTTCTTCAGGTCGTGGATCAGCTGTGCCAGATCCTCGATCGAATAGATGTCATGGTGCGGGGGCGGCGAGATCAGGCCCACGCCCGGCACCGAGTAACGCAGCTTGCCGATGTAGTCCGAGACCTTGTGGCCGGGCAGCTGGCCGCCTTCGCCGGGCTTGGCACCCTGCGCCATCTTGATCTGGATCTGGTCGGCCGAAGCCAGGTATTCGGCGGTCACGCCGAAACGGCCCGACGCCACCTGCTTGATCTTCGAGCGCAGCGAATCGCCTTCCTGCAGTTCCAGGTCGCGTTCGATCACGTTGTCGCCCAGCAGGCCCTTGAGGGTATCGCCCTGCTTGATGGGGATGCCGCGCAGTTCGTTGCGGTAGCGCTTCTCGTCCTCGCCGCCTTCGCCGGTGTTGGACTTGCCGCCGATGCGGTTCATCGCCAGCGCCAGCGTGGTGTGGGCTTCGGTCGAGATCGAGCCGAGCGACATCGCACCGGTGGCGAAGCGCTTGACGATCTCCTTGGCCGACTCCACCTCTTCCAGCGGAATCGCCTTGGCCGGATCGACCTTGAACTCGAACAGGCCACGCAGCGTCATGTGGCGCTTGCTCTGGTCGTTGATGATGTTGGCGTATTCCTTGTACGTCTGGTAGGCGCCCTTGCCGTCGTCGGCGCGCACCGAGTGCTGCAGCTTGGCGACCGAGTCCGGGGTCCACATATGCTCTTCGCCGCGGATGCGGAAGGCGTATTCGCCGCCGGCGTCCAGCATGCTTTCCAGCACCGGGTTGTCGCCAAAGGCGTCGCGGTGCAGGCGCAGGGCTTCCTCGGCCACTTCGAAGATGCCGATGCCCTCGACATTCGACGGGGTGCCATGGAAGTACTTCTGCACCAGTTCGCGCGACAGGCCGATGGCTTCGAAGATCTGCGCGCCGGTGTACGACATGTAGGTGGAGATGCCCATCTTGGACATCACTTTGAACAGGCCCTTGCCGATCGCCTTGACGAAGTTCTTGACCGCCTTCTCGGGCGACAGGTCGCCGGACAGGCCCTGGGCCATTTCGGCCAGCGTTTCCATCGCCAGGTACGGATGCACGGCTTCGGCGCCATAGCCGGCCAGCAGCGCGAAGTGGTGCACTTCACGGGCGGTGCCGGTCTCGACCACCAGGCCGGTGGACGTGCGCAGGCCCTTCTCCACCAGGTGGTGGTGGATGGCGGACGTGGCCAGCAGCGCGGGAATCGCAACATGCTCGGCATCCACGCGGCGGTCCGACACGATCAGGATGTTGAAGCCCGAACGCACCGCATCCACGGCTTCGGCGCACAGCGAGGCCAGGCGCGCTTCGATGCCCTCCTTGCCCCAGGCCTTCGGGTAGCAGATGTTCAGCTCGTACGAACGGAACTTGCCGCCGGTGTAGTGCTCGATATTGCGGATCTTGGCGATGTCCTTGAAGTCCAGCACCGGCTGGGACACTTCGAGGCGCATCGGCGGGTTGATGTTGTTCAGCTCGAGCAGGTTCGGCTTCGGGCCGATGAACGACACCAGCGACATCACCATGTTCTCGCGGATCGGGTCGATCGGCGGGTTGGTGACCTGGGCGAACAGCTGCTTGAAGTAGTGGTACAGCGTCTTGTTCTTGGACGACAGGATGGCCAGCGGCGAATCGTTGCCCATCGAGCCGGTGGCTTCCTCGCCGGCCAGCGCCATCGGCGCCATCAGGAACTTGACGTCTTCCTGGGTGTAGCCAAAGGCCTGCTGGCGGTCCAGCAGCTTGGCCACGGGCTTCTTCTCGGCGGCAACGTCTTCAGGCTTGGCGTCGAGTTCGTCGAGCTTGATGCGCACGGCGTCGATCCAGCTCTTGTACGGCTTGGCGTTGGCCAGGTTGTCCTTGAGTTCCTTGTCGTCGATGATGCGGCCCTGTTCCATGTCGATCAGGAACATCTTGCCCGGCTGCAGGCGCCACTTCTCAACGATGCGCGACTCGGGGAACGGCAGCACGCCGGCTTCCGAAGCCAGCACCACGATGTCGTCCTCGGTCACGTAGAAACGTGCCGGGCGCAGGCCGTTGCGGTCCAGCGTGGCGCCGATCTGGCGGCCATCGGTGAAGCAGATCGCGGCCGGGCCGTCCCACGGCTCCATCATGGCGGCGTGGTACTCGTAGAAGGCGCGGCGGTTGTCGTCCATCAGCGTGTGCTGTTCCCAGGCTTCCGGGATCATCATCATCATCGCGTGGACGAGCGGGTAGCCGGCCATCGTCAGCAGTTCGAGGCAGTTGTCGAACGATGCGGTGTCGGACTGGCCCGGGTAGATCAGCGGCCACAGCTTGGGCAGGTCGTCGCCCAGCACCGGCGACGAGATCGCGCCGGTGCGCGCGTTGATCCAGTTGACATTGCCCTTGACCGTGTTGATTTCGCCGTTGTGGGCGACCATGCGGTACGGGTGGGCCAGTTCCCAGGCCGGGAAGGTGTTGGTCGAGAAGCGCTGGTGCACCAGGGCCAGGGCCGAGACGGCGCGCTGGTCCAGCAGGTCCAGGTAGTACTCGCCAACCTGGTTGGCCAGCAGCAGGCCCTTGTACACCACGGTACGGGCCGACATTGACGGCACGAAGTATTCCTTGCCGTGCTTGAGCTTGAGCGCCTGGATGGCATGGCTGGCGGTCTTGCGGATGACGTAGAGCTTACGTTCCAGCGCGTCCGTGGTCATGATGTCGCGGCCGCGCCCGATGAAGATCTGGCGGATCACCGGCTCGGTGGTGCGCACCGTCGGCGACATCGGCATCTTGGCGTCGACCGGCACGTCGCGCCAGCCCAGCACGACCTGGCCTTCCAGGCGGACCGTGCGCTCCAGTTCCTGCTCGCAGGCCAGGCGCGAGGCGTGTTCCTTCGGCAGGAAGATCATGCCCACGCCGTATTCGCCGGCGGGCGGCAGGCTCACGCCCTGCGCGGCCATTTCCTCGCGGTAGAACTGGTCCGGGATCTGGATCAGGATGCCGGCACCGTCGCCCATCAGCGCATCGGCGCCGACCGCACCCCGGTGGTCCAGGTTCTCCAGGATCTTCAGGCCCTGCGAGATGATCTCGTGGGACTTCTTGCCCTTGATATGCGCGACCATGCCGACGCCGCAGGCGTCATGCTCGTTGCTGGGATCGTACATGCCCTGCGCTTGCGGGCGCAGGTCAATGGCGTGGGAAGACTCGCTGGTCTGCGATTGTGCCTGAGCTTGGGCCGAAAGATTTTTCGTTTGGTCCACGGGCTGAATTCCGGTGAAGGCTGCGCGAACTGGCTGGGCGTACCGGAACGGGGACCGCGCGCTTTCTCGTTTTCTTTATTCCTCCACCCAAACCGGAAACCGGCGGGACGGAAAATGGGGACGAAGCTGTCAGCGGGCCGCAGCGGCGTACACGAGCGTGACGCGCCGCACAATGACTGTGGGTGGAGCAACTATATGGGAATCGCGTTCGCCTCGCAAAATTTTTAAATGGGGTCAGATCATATTAAGTTGCGCACCGTTTCGGTGATCCATTTAAATGGGGACACATTAATTATGCGACGGCTCTGACGCATTCACCGGTGCCGTTTGCACCTTTTTGGGGCGCCCTTTCGGCAGCGGTTGCACGCGCCGGGTTGCGTGCCGCTCCAATTGGGCCAGGAACGCTTCGTCGCCAAGCGGCCAGCCGCTGTGGGCATGGGCGCGCAGGGTTTCCAGGGTCTTGCCCGCCAGGCCCTCGGCGGTCAGCATCCGGTAGTTCGACTGGCGCTCGAACGGCGTATTGCCCAGCTCCCAGTACGCGGAGTGGTCGCTCACAAACGGGCTGGCCTCGATACCGGCGTGATGGTGGTAGCTGCTCCAGCGGTCACCCTCGGGGGCGCTGACCTCGCCCGCGCGCAGCGCGTTGCCCTCGACATAGAGCATCGCCGGCAGCATCCACCGGGCCGGATCGAACACCGCGGAACGGAAGCGCCCTTCCCACAGCGTGCCGGTGCGGCTGGCCACCCGGTTGAAGTAGCGCGCATAGCGCCGCCCCACCGCCTGCATGGTCAGGCTCAGCGAGTCTGCCTCCTTGGGTGTGGCCACCAGGTGCACGTGGTTAGGCCGCAGCACGTAGGCGTGGACGGCAAGGTCATGCTCGCGCGCGGCCATGCGCAGGCAGTCGAGGTAGTGCAGGTAGTCGTCCGGCCCCAGGAATACGGGCTGGCGGTTGTTGCCGCGCTGCAACACCAGAGCGGGCAGACCGGCGGGGGAAAAGCGGGGAAGGCGTGCCATGACAGGTCATGCGAGCATTGATGCCCGCATCATAGCCTGATCCGTCCCCACTTATGCGGCAGGCTGGCGCGCCGATTGGAGGGCCAGCCGGAACGCGGTCGTCAGTTGCCTTCGCTGACCGCGAAGATGCGGCGGTGCTCGCGGATCGCGTAGCGGTCGGTCATGCCCGCGATGTAGTGGGCAATCAGACGCGACTGGTCGCCGCCATGGCTGGCCTGGTACTGCGGCGGCAGCAGGCGCGGATCGGACATAAAGGCCTGGAACAGGTCGCCGACAATGCGCTGCGCCTTGGCCGACATGCGCATCACCAGGTAGTGCCGGTACAGGTGCCGGAACAGGAAGCGCTTGAGTTCGGCCGCTTCTTCATGCATCTGCGGGCTGAAGCCGACCAGCGGGCCGGCGGCGCGCACCGCGTCGATATTGCGCGGATTGGCCGCGGCGATATTGCTGCTGGTGGTCTCGATCAGGTCGACGATCAGCGTATTGATCATGCGCCGAACCGTCTCGTTGATCGCGCGTCGGCCGTTGACGCCAGGGAAGACCTCGGCCACCTCGGCGCGGTGGCGGGCCCACATCGGCACCTCGTCGAGCTGCTCCAGCGTCAGCAGCCCCGAGCGCAGGCCGTCGTCGATATCGTGATTGTTGTAGGCGATCTCGTCGGCCAGGTTGGCCAGCTGCGCCTCCAGCGACGGCTGCGTGCCCTCCAGGAAGCGCCGGCCCAGCTCGCCCAGCGCCGAGGCATTGACCCGCGAGCAATGCTTGAGGATGCCCTCGCGCGTCTCGAAGGTCAGGTTCAGCCCGTTGAAGCCGCCGTAGCGCTCTTCCAGCTCGTCCACCACCAGCAGGCTCTGCAGGTTGTGCTCGAAGCCGCCGTGGTTCTTCATGCAGGTATTGAGCGCATCCTGCCCGGCGTGGCCAAAGGGGGTGTGCCCCAGGTCGTGCGCCAGCGAGATCGCCTCGACCAGGTCTTCATTGAGGCGCAGGTTGCGCGCGATCGAGCGGGCGATCTGCGCCACCTCCAGGCTGTGGGTCAGCCGGGTGCGGAACAGGTCCCCTTCATGGTTGACGAAGACCTGGGTCTTGTACTCGAGCCGCCGGAACGCCGTGCTGTGGATGACCCGGTCGCGGTCGCGCTGGAATTCGCTGCGCGACAGCGATGCGGGTTCTGCATGCACCCGCCCGCGCGTCTGCGCAGAGCGGGCGGCGTAAGGGGCGAGATGGCTTTCAAAGTCGGTCATGCGGCGCGTCCGGTGGCTGGGGCGGGGTGGCGAGGCATAACCGATCGGTCAGGCGACCGGGGCCTCGGTGGGTGGTTTGAGCACGGCGTGCGCGAGCGTGGCGCGCAGGTCAGCGTCCGGCACAGTGGTGATGAACGCTTCGCCGAGCTGCTTCAGCAGGATGAACTTGATGCTGCCCGCCTCGGCCTTCTTGTCGACCTTCATCAGTTCGATATAGCGGTCGGCACCGAGTTCCGGCGCCACCACGGGCAGGTTGGCGGCCTGCGTCAGCTCGCGGATGCGGGCGCGGGTCTCGGTGTCGATAAAGCCCAGCCGGTGCGACAGGTCCGCGGCCATCACCATGCCGCAGCCGACGGCCTCGCCGTGCAGCCAGGCGCCGTAGCCCATGCCGGCCTCGATCGCATGGCCGAAGGTGTGGCCGAAATTGAGAATGGCGCGCAGGCCGCCCTCGCGCTCGTCCTGGGCCACCACGCCGGCCTTGATCTCGCAGGAGCGCTGCACGGCGAGCGCCATCAGGTCGGGGTCGCAGGCATTCAGCGGCTTGATGTTGCGCTCGATCCAGCCGAAGTACTCGGCATCGGCGATGGCGCCGTGCTTGATGACCTCGGCCATGCCGGCGGCCAGCTCGCGCGCGGGCAGCGTGCGCAGCGTGTCGATGTCGGCGATCACCGCGTTGGGCTGGTGGAACGCGCCGATCATGTTCTTGCCGAGCGGGTGGTTGATGCCGGTCTTGCCGCCCACCGACGAATCCACCTGCGCCAGCAGCGTGGTCGGCATCTGGATAAAGGGCACGCCGCGCATGTAGCAGGCCGCGGCAAACCCGGTCATGTCGCCCACCACGCCGCCGCCCAGCGCGACCAGCGTGGTCTTGCGGTCGGCGCCGGCCTGCAGCAGCGCGTCGAAGATCCGGTTCAGCGTTTCCCAGTGCTTGAAGGCTTCGCCGTCGGGCAGCGTGACGGTGCGCACGGTCTTGCCGAGCGCGGCCAGGGCCGCCTCCACCCGCGCCGCGTAGAGCGGGCCGACGGTTTCGTTGGTGACGATGACGGCGTGCTGGCCGCGTACATGCGGGCGCAGCAGTTCGGCGTTGTCCAGCAGGCCGGTGCCGATATGGATGGGGTAGCTGCGCTCGCCCAGGTCGACTTCAAGCGTAATCATGGATTGGGGTCCTGCGCCGGCGGCTCCGACGCTTCCGGCGGCACGGAGGCCGGCTGCGGGGGATTGATCGGGAAACCGGCCATTTCAAGTTGCATCAACACCATATTAGCAAGCTGCGCCACCGAGGGCTTGCCGGTTTCGATGATGAAGTCGGCAACCTCGCGGTAGAGCGGGTCGCGCTCGGCATAGAGCGCCTCGAGCTTGCCCTTGGGGTCCTCGGTCTGCAGCAGCGGCCGGTTGCGGTCGTGGCGGGTGCGCAGCCACAGGTCGTGCGGGCTGGCGCGCAGGTACACGACCGTGCCGCGGGCCTTCAGCACCTCGCGGTTCTCGGCGCGCAGCACGGCGCCGCCGCCGGTGGCCAGCACAATGCCCTGGCGCGCGGCCAGCTCGCGGATCATCGCGGTCTCGCGGTCGCGGAAGCCGGCTTCGCCCTCGACCTCGAAGATCACCGGGATGCGCACGCCGCAGTGGGCCTCCAGCTCATGGTCGGAATCGAAAAACGGATAGTGCAGGCGCCGCGCCACCGTGCGGCCCACGGTGGTCTTGCCGGCGCCCATCAGGCCGACGAAAAAGAGGTTGGGTCGATCGGATTCCGGTCGCTCGGAGTCAGATCGATCGGCATCGCGCCGATCCTGGGCCTGGCGCTGTGCCGCCGGGCCTGTCGCTGAGGCTGTCACTGGACTGTCGTTCGGGAGCGCGGCATGCGGGCCGTCCTCCCCGGTTGGGAACTGCATCATCTTCTTATGTTGTGGCGCGGCCGGCAAGTGGCGAATGCGGCATGGCCCACATGGCTGGCCCGTCCCGGGCCGTCTCCGCCCCCGCGGCGCGCAAAAAAAGGCCGCATCCCTCGATGCGGCCTGCCAGTCTACTGTATCCGGCGTCCTCCGGACGCCATGTCCCTACCGGAGCGACACGCTCTCGTTCAGGATGCGCGGGGTCAGGAACACCAGCAGCTCGGTGCGGTTGCGCACCTTGGCGTTGTTCTTGAACAGGTAGCCCAGCACCGGGATATCGCCCAGCAGCGGCACCTTGTCGGTTTCGTTGGACTCGGTCTGGGTGTAGATGCCGCCGATCACCACCGTGCCGCCGTTCTCCACCAGCACCTGGGTCTGCACGTGCTTGGTGTCGATGGCAAAGCCGGAAGTGGTCTGGATGCCGACGCTGTCCTTGTTCACGTCCACATCGAGCAGCACATTGCCTTCGGGCGTGATCTGCGGCGTCACTTCCAGCTTCAGGTTGGCCTTGCGGAACTGCACCGAGGTCGCACCGCTGGAGGTCGCCGCCTGGTATGGCAGCTCGGTACCCTGCTCGATCAGCGCCTTGATGTTGTTGGCCGTGACCACGCGCGGGCTGGAGATGATCTTGCCCTTGCCATCCGCTTCCAGCGCCGACAACTCCAGTGCCAGGAATTTGGTGGCGGCGCTGTTGAACAGGCTGACCGCGATATTGGCCGGGTTGGTGCCGTTGATGGCGCCGGCAGGCAGGCTCAGGAACGGGCCGTTGTCGGAAGTCGCCCCGGGCAGCACGTTGTTGTACGTGTTGCCGACGCGGGCGTTGTTGTACTGCCCGGCAAAGCCCAGCTTCACACCCAGGTTGCGGCTGAACGAGTCGGTGGCCTCGACGATGCGCGCCTCGATGATCACCTGGCGCACCGGGATGTCGATCTTGCCGATGAAGTTCTGCACCTCTTCCAGCTTGCTGGCGATATCCGAGACGAAGAGCTGGTTGGTGCGCGCATCGGCCGTCAGCGAACCGCGCCTGGACAGCATGCGCGCGCTGGCGCCCGCCGACCCGGCGGTACTGACGGCGGCCACGGCACCGCCGCCCGCCCCCATGCCGAGCAGCATCTTGCGCACGTCTTCGGCACGCTGGTAGTTGAGCTGGAACACCTGGCTGCGGATCGGCTCCAGGTCATTGATCTGCTGCTGCGACTCCAGTTCCAGCTTCTCCTTGGTCTGCAGCTCCGCCTTGGGCGCCACCCACAGCACATTGCCGTTGCGGCGCGAGGCCAGGCCCTTGGCATCCATCACGATCTGCAGCGCCTGGTCCCACGGCACATCCTTCAGGCGCAGCGTCAGGTTGCCCTGCACGCTTTCGCTGGTGATGATGTTCAGGTTGGTGAAATCGGCAAACACCTGCAGCAGCGAACGGATGTCGATGTTCTGGAAGTTCAGCGACAGGCGCTCGCCGCGGTAGCCCGGGCCACTGATCAGCTTGGTCGGGTCTTCCTTGACCGGGCGCACCTCGACCACGAACTGGGTATCGGTCTGGTACGAGCTGTATTCCCAGTTGCCGCGCGGCTCGATCGTCAGGCGCGCGTTGCCGTTGGTGTCCGAGGCGTGCATGCCCTGCACCGGCGTGCCGAAATCGCTGACGTCGAAACGCCGCCGCAGGTTGTCAGGCAGCGTGGTGCCGAGGAAATCGACCACGATATTCTTGCCCTGCTGCGCGATGTTGATGCCCGAATCGCGCGAGGACAGGTCCACCACCACGCGCCCGGCGCCATCGGCACCGCGGCGGAAGTCGACATTGCGCACCGACGGCCGCGCCGCCGCGGCCGCAGGCGTCGCAGCCGGCGCAAACGTGGGCGCAGCGTTCTTGAGCGCCGGCGCCACGTTATCCAGCGCCACCACGAAGTAGTTGCCACGCTGGTCGGTGCGATAGGTGGCGTTGCGCGTGAGGTCGAGGATCACGCGGGTACGGTCGCCGATCTGCACCACGTTGGCTGACTTGACCAGCTTGCCGCCGTAGTCGTACTGCGCGCGCCGGTTGGCAAAGCCGGTATCGAAGAAATCGATCGCGAGCCGTGCCGGGTTCTGCGTGGTGAAGTCCGCCGGCTTCTGCGCCAGCGGCCGTTCGAGCTCGATCGTGAACACGGTCTGCTCCCCGACCATGCTGACGTCAACCGACTTGATGCGGTTGCTTTGTGCCAGCGCGGCCGGTGCGGCAATCACCAGCAACAGCGCCATCGCCATCGCCATCCTTGCGGCGCCCGCGAGCGCACGGTACCAGCGCGCGAGGGTCATGCCGCCACCTCCAGCTTCAGGCTGGTCATTTTCTCTTTCCACTCTGATACCCCCTCCCGGACCAATTCGCGCAGCACGATCTCCTGATCGGTGATGCGGACCACCCGGCCATAGCTCTGGCCGAGATACTGACCCACCTTGATATGGTGGATCTTGTTATCAACCCGCACGATGCCGAAGGTCTCCCCGTGCTTCTTCATCATCCCGAGCATCTTGAAGTTCTCGAGCGGGTAGTCCTCCAGCGGCTCGCGGCGCCGCCCGGCTTCGGGCGAATCCGCGAGCGTCTTGTTCAGCTCGCCGATCTTGGCCTGCGCGAACGGCTCGGGCGCCTTGGCTGCGGCGTACTCGCGCGGCACATAGGGCCGGGCGTCGGGCAGCGGCTCGGGCGGCTTGGCGCGCGCGCTGCGGGTGGCATCCATCCACTGGCGCAAGGCGTCTTCATCGCTGGCGCCGCAGGCGCCCAGCAGGCCGACAGCCAGCGCCGCCGCCGCGAATGTGCGTGGCGCCGTGGTCCAGGCGAGGCTGCGGGTACGGGCGGTGCGGCTCACTTGGCACCTCCTGCCTTGGCTGCCGCAGCGGCTGCCGCGGCCTTGCGCTGCGCGGCCTGCTCGTCCGGGTCGAGCGCGCGGTAGGCCATCGCCACCGCCTCCATCGACATCCCGCCTTCCTTGGTATTGGCCAGCTGCAGGTTCTGCATCGACACGATCCGCGAGAGGGCCGCCACGTCGGCATTGAACTGCGCCACCTCGTGGTAGCGCCCGGTCACGCGCAGGTTCACCGGGATCTCGGCGAAGTAGGGCTTGATCACCGCCCCCTGCGGCTTGAACAGCTCGAACTGCAGCCCCCGTGCGACACCGGCGTGATTGACGTCGGCCAGCAGTGCATCCATCTCGGCCTTGTTGGGCAGCTGCCGCTCCAGCAGCGCCACGCGCTGCTCCACCTGCTTCTTCTGCTCGCGCAGTGCGTCCAGGTTGGCCACCTGCGCCACCTTGGACTGGTACGCCTGCTTCAGGCTTTCCTGCTCCTGGCGCTGGCGGTCGAGTTCGTCGAACCTGGCGCTCCAGTAGAACTGCCAGCCCAGCACCAGCACCACGGCCGCGGCCAGCACCGCGAACAGCACACGCGGCGCGGCCGGCCACGTCTCCGGTTCGCTCAGGTTGAGCCCGCGGAACTGGCCGGTCAGGTCGGCCAGGTTGATTTCAGTATTGAGCGCCATGGTCAGGCCTTTCCGGCTGCGGGTGCGGGAACTGGGGCGGCTGCGGGTGCGGAGGCGCCCGGCACGGTCTTCTTGCCGTCGGCCGCCGCTTCCGGCGCGCGGTACGCGAAGCGCATCGAGAAGTCGAACAAGCGGCGCTGCTCGCGCAGGTTGTTGGTCATGGTGACGGCCTTGGATTCGACCAGTTCGGCCTTGTCCAGCCAGGCCACCCCGCTCAGGTTGCGCAGCAGCTCGGAAATGCGCTCGTTGGACTGCGCCACGCCCGCGATGGTGAAGGCCTCGCCGGTCTGCTTCAGGCTGGTCAGGTAGACGCCCTCCGGCACCTGCCGCACCAGTTCCTCAAGCAGCTGCACCGGGCGGTTGCGCTCGGTCTGCAGGCTTTCAACCGCCTTCTGGCGCTGCAGCAGCGCGTCGATGTCCTTCTTCAGGCTGTTGACCTCGCGGATCTGCCCGTCCAGCCTGGCGTTCTCAGTGCTCAATACGTGGTTGAGCGCGACCACCGAAGCGATGCGCCCGTCGATATAGAAGCCGCCCAGCAGCACCACGGCAGCGCCAGCCACCGCGGCACCGGCCAGCATCGTATAGACCTTCTTGCGGCGTGCTGCCTTGCGGGCTTCGTGGTAAGGCAGCAGGTTGACCGAAGGCAGTGTGTTCGTAGACATCTGATGCCTCCGGTGCGTTATTGCAGGCCGCGCAAGGCCAGGCCGGCACTGACGATGTACGCCGGCAAGTCGCGCTGCAGGTAGCGCTCGTTGACCTTGGCGTTGGTCGCCATGTTGGCGAACGGGTTCGCCAGCGTGGTGGTGATCTTGGTCTGGTGCTGGATTGCCGATTGCACGCCGAGCAGCGACGCATGTCCGCCCGAGAGCAGGATCTCGTCGACCCGGCCCAGGCTGGAACTGGCGATGAAGTTGCCGACCGCGGACTGCGCTTCCATCGCCAGTGCATCCAGCGACGGCTTGAGCAACTGCGCGCGCCAGGCTTCAGGCAGCGTGTTCTTGCGCTTCTTGATCTCGGCCTTGAGCGCGTCGAGGGTGAACATGCGCGCCGCACTCTGCGTGAGCTGGTCGCCGTAGCTGTTCAGCGGCTGCTCGTAGAGTTCCTTCCAGCCCTGGTAGAAGATCGCCTTGGAACGGCTGCCGCCCAGATGGATCACCGCCACCACCGGCAGCGCGCGCGCATCGGCCTCGGGCATCTCGTGCGGCACGCCCAGCATCTGCACGATCGAGCGCTGCACCGCGTATTCCTCGACATCCATGACCTGGGGCTTGAGCCCCGCCATCTCGGCCGCGGTCACGCGCTCCTGCACGCGGTCGCTGTTGGCCGCCGTGACGCGCACCCCGATACCGCCCTCGGTCTCGCTGGGGCCGATCACGGCGAAGTCGAAGTTGACCGCCTGCGACGGCGGATAGAGCCGGTGCGCCTCGGATTCGACCTGGGAATACAGCTCGTCGTCGGACAGGTTGTCCGGCAGGCTGACCGTCTGTGACTCCGTCAGCATGGACGGCACGCCCAGCACCACGTCCTTCGAACGGATGCCGGCCTTGCCCAGCGCGCGTCTGAGCGCGATCCCGACGGCCTCGATATTGATGACGTTGCCATCGGCAACGGCGTTGCGGTCCAGCAGTTCGCTGGCGCATTTTTCCAGCCGATAGTCTTGCCTGCTGCCCCCTACGGACAGCTCGACTACCTTGACACTGGACGACCCGATATCCACACCGACCGTAGTCCGGCGTAGAAGCCCCGACAAAATGCCCCGACGCAAGGTGACCCCCTGACTTTTGAACTCGCCCCTGGCTTGAACGCTCTAATCGGGCGAGCCTTGTTTCTTGAATGAAACGTTTGCTCTTTTATGTTGGTCGATTCTCACAAAATCCAGCATCGGTGGCAATGTGCCGAACTGGCGCCGAGTTCTTTTTGAGAAGCCCCTCACCAATCCGTTGCCAAAACCCCACGGTCGTCGGGTTCCCTTCCGTGGGCGCTTGTGCGCCTGCCCGCACCCCTTTAGCTGCACGCAACATCGCCGTGCGTGCACGCATTCGCCACATTACATCTTGTAACAGCGCGATAGCGGCGCCCGCACCACTGTACGCCCGGGCGGGCCGATGCCGGAAGATATAATCCCGGGCACCCCTGACTAGGTATTTCCCTTATGGCCACCGCACAACACAAGCCGTCCCACCCTGCCCGCCGTCCGATCTGGACGCGGCTCATGTTCTGGGCGGTCGGACTGGTTGTCGCCGGTGCCGTCGTGATTGCGCTGCTGCTCGGCTACGCGCTGCTGGTGGCCGCGCCCAACCTGCCTTCGCTGGACACCATCACCGACTACCGGCCCAAGATCCCGCTTCGCATCTATACCGCGGACAATGTGCTGATCGGCGAATTCGGCGAAGAGCGACGCAACTTCGTGCCCATCGCCGAGATTCCGGACGTGATGAAAAAGGCGGTCCTGGCGATCGAGGACGACCGCTTCTACGAGCACGGCGGCGTCGACTTCGTCGGCGTGCTGCGCGCCGGGCTGGCCAACCTGCGCGGCGGGCTGTCGCAGGGCGCCTCCACCATCACCATGCAGGTGGCGCGCAACTTCTTCCTGTCCAGCGAAAAGACCTACACGCGCAAGATCTACGAGATGCTGCTGGCGTACAAGATCGAGGCCAACCTGAACAAGGACCAGATCCTCGAGCTGTACATGAACCAGATCTATCTGGGGCAGCGCGCCTACGGCTTCGACAGCGCCGCGCGCGTGTATTTCGGCAAGTCGGTGCGCGACGTGACGCCGGCCGAGGCCGCCATGCTGGCCGGCCTGCCCAAGGCGCCGTCGGCGTACAACCCGGTGGTCAACCCGCGCCGCGCCAAGGTGCGCCAGGAGTACATCCTGCAGCGCATGCGCGACCTGGGCTATATCACGCCCGACCAGTACGAGCAGGCCGTGCATGCCGAGCTGAAGGTGCGCACCGAGGGCAACGAGTTCTCGACCCACGCCGAGTACGTCGCCGAGATCGTGCGCCAGCTGATGTACGCGCAGTACCGCGAAGAAACCTACACGCGCGGCCTGACGGTCTACACCACGCTGACCAAGCCGGACCAGGACGCCGCCTATGAGTCGGTGCGCTCCGGCATCATGAACTACGAGCGCAAGCACGGCTACCGCGGCCCCGAGGCCTTTATCGACCTGCCTTCCGACCCGGCCGAGCGCGAGCAGGCCATCGACGATGCGCTGGTCGAGCACCCGGGCAGCGGCGACCTGCGCTCGGCCGTGGTCACCAGCGTGTCGGCCAGGCAGGTGAAGGCGACGCTGCTGTCGGGCGAAGTGGCAACCATCGAGGGCTCGGCGCTGCGCTTTATCGCGCCGTCGCTGTCGTCCAACGCGCAACCCAAGATGAAGATGCGCCCCGGCGCGGTCATCCGCGTGACCCAGGACGAGAAAGGCAACTGGTCGGTGACCCAGCTGCCGGAAGTGGCCGCGGCGTTCGTGTCGATCAACCCGCAGGACGGCGAGATCCGTTCGATGGTGGGCGGCTTCGACTTCAACCGCAACAAGTTCAACCACGTGACCCAGGCCTGGCGCCAGCCGGGTTCCAGCTTCAAGCCGTTCATCTACTCGGCCGCGCTGGAAAAGGGCTTCTCGCCGGCCACGGTGATCAACGACGCACCGCTGACGATCGGCCCCGATACCGGCGGCCAGGTGTGGGAACCGAAGAACTATGACGGCCGCTTCGAGGGCCCGATGACCATGCGCCGCGCGCTGGCCAAGTCCAAGAACCTGGTCTCGGTGCGGATCCTGCGCGCGATCGGCACGCAGTACGCGCAGGACTACATCACGCGCTTCGGCTTCGAGGCCGACAAGCACCCGGCCTACCTGCCGATGGCGCTGGGCTCTGGCGCCGTGACGCCGCTGCAGATGGCGGGCGCGTACTCGGTGTTCGCCAACGGCGGCTACCGCATCAACCCGTACCTGATCCAGAAGGTGGTGGACGCGCGCGGCAACGTGATCTCCGAAACCCAGCCGCAACGCGCCGGCACCGACGCCGTGCGCGTGCTTGATGCACGCACCGCCTTTCTCGCCGACACCATGCTCCGCGACGTGGTGCGCATAGGCACCGCCAACAGCGCCAAGCAGCGCCTGGGCCGCAACGACCTGGCGGGCAAGACCGGCACCACCAACGACGCGGTCGATGCCTGGTTCGCCGGCTACACGCCCAACCTGGTGGCGATCGCCTGGATGGGATACGACCAGCCCAAGAGCCTGGGCGTGCGCGAAACCGGTGGCGGCCTGGCGCTGCCGATCTGGGTCGGCTACATGAGCAAGGCGCTCAAGGGCGTGCCGGAGTCGCCCGAGCGCCCGGCGCCGGAAGGCGTGCTGATGGTGGGCGGCGACTGGACCTTCGAAGAGAACGCCGGCGGCGCCGGGGTGGCTTCGGTGGGCCTGGGCGATCCGTGGCCGGGCAAGCCGGAGGAGTCGACCAACGCGCCGGCCGACACCGAGACCGAGAAGAAGAAGATCCTGGAGATGTTCGGCGGCGCCTGATCACGGCCGCCAGACAGCAGAAAGCCGGCCCACGAGGCCGGCTTTTCTTTTGCCCGCCAGGCAGGCTTTGCGTCAGCCCAGCGTGAGGGCCGCGCCGGCCTGCTCACTGACGTAGCCCGACAGCGCCGCGTACAGCTCGCCGCCGTTGCGGGTGTCGATCCAGCGCTCGCCGTCGCGGCGGAAGTGGAAGCCGCCGGCGCGCGCGGCCACCCACAGTTCCTGCATCGGCGCCTGGCTGTTGATGATGATCTTGGTGCCGTTCTCGAACTCCAGCTCCATCACGTTGCCGGTGCGGCTGATCTCAATATCGGCGTCGGCCGCGTCGGCGGCCGCCTCGACCGTGGCTTCGATGCGGTCCAGCTCCTGCGTGGCCAGGGCCAGGAACTCGCTTTCGCTCAAGGGGGGCATGCTAAACTCCGAAACCGCCGTTGCCGCCGCTGCCCGGACCGGGCGTACGTGGCGCGAACGGCTTTTTTGTTAAGAATCCTTCGGATGCCCGGCCGTTGCGCGTCGGACCATCCAACGCCTTGCCAACAGCCTAAAGGACGACCCGATGCTGCGTCGTGTTGCGATTGTATCGGCGTTTGCCGCCGCCCTTGCGATGCCCCTACTGGGCGGATGCGGCATCCGCGGGCCGCTGACCATGCCCAAAGTGCCGCCCGAGCCGACCCCGCCGACCGTGACGGATCCGGGCCTGGGCCGCGCCGATGCCATGC
>NZ_JBYTAH010000089.1:0-24852 GCF_058787975.1 Cupriavidus sp. FW305-26 | reverse complement strand
CCGCCCCAGTGGCCACCACCCCATCCCCCGTAATACAGGTTCCAGCTGGTGTTCGGATAGCCATAAGCCGCGCGCGCGGCCGCGGCCTGCTGGTCGAGCGCGATCGCGGCGGCCTGCTCGCGCAGTATCTGCTGGTTCAGCGTGTCGAGCTTCTGCTTGTCGTCGGCGGTCAGCGGCGCTGGCGGGATGGCGTTGGGCGCCAGCCGCGCCGTGGGCGGCGAGCCGTTGACGTCGCGCGGCAGCTCTGCGCAGCCGGCGGCCAGCAGTAGTGCGACGATCGTGGCGCAGGCGGCAAGGCCGCGCAGCACGGCCGGCACGATGGCGGGAGATTCAGGCAGGGAGGGGGTGGCTCGGGCGGACATGGCTGTTCTCAGGCGCGCTTGGGGCAGCTGGATGCTGCCATCGTACAGCCGTTGGACAGGACGGCAAGGCGGTTGTTTCCGCCGTGCCGCCCCGCGCCTGCCGCTCAGTGGTGCTGGTGCGCGCCGGCACCGGCGCCGGTGGCGATATGGGTGGCCGAGAACAGCTGGGCGCAGTCGACCGGATCAAACTCATAGCGCAGGCCGCAGAAGTCGCAGTGGATCTCGACCTGGCCGCGCTCGGCGATGATGCCTTCGATCTCTTCCTGGCCCAGCGACTGCAGCATGCCGGCCACCTTGGGGCGCGAGCAGGAGCAATGGAAATGCGGCGTCAGCGGCTCAAACACGCGCAGGCCGGCGGCCTGCAGGTCTTCCCAGAACAGGCGGCGCAGCAGGGTGTCGGGGGTCTCGGCCAGCAGTTCGTCGGCCTTGAGCGTGGCGCCCAGCTGCACGGCGCGGTCCCAGGTGTCCAGGTCCTGCGCGCGGGCATGGCTGGCCAGCGGCGCGCCGGTCTCGCCGACTTCCGCGGTGCCGCCGTAGGCCGGCAGCTTCTGCAGCAGCATGCCGGCGGCGACGTGGTCGTCCGCCGCCAGCCACAGGCGCGTGTCGAGCTGCTCGGACGCCTGCATGTAGTGCTCGAGCACGGCGCTGATCGAGCCCAGCGGGCCATGCGCGTCGGCCAGCGGCACGATGCCCTGGTACGCCTGCTGGCCCGGCAGCTTGTCCTTCGGATCCAGCGTGATGGCAAAGCGGCCGTGGCCGTGGGCGTTGACCATCTGCGCCAGCGTGGCGTCGTCGGCGATGTGCGCGCCCTCGGCCAGCTTGGCGGTGGCGCGCATCGACAGGTCGGACAGGCATTCCACCACCAGCATGCGCACCGGGCCGTCGCCGTGCAGCTGCATCACCAGCGCCCCGTTGAACTTCAGGTTGGCCGACAGCAGCGCCGCGGCGGCCATCATCTCGCCCAGCAGCCGGCGCACCGGTGCGGGGTAGCTGTGGCGGCCCAGCACTTCTTGCCAGGTGGCTTCCATGCGCACCAGCTCGCCGCGCACGGGAGCCGCGTCGAACAGGAATTTCTGCAGGGTGTCGGGGGTGGTGGTATCGGTCACAATAATCTGTCGATGATTCGGTAAGTGCCGCCGCGGTCGTCAGCCGATCCGCTTGAGCTGTTGCTTGTACATGGCCTGCCGGGTGGCGTAGGTCTCGGCGTTGCGGTACAGGTTGGCGACGTCGGCGTCGGTCAGCTGGCGCACCACCTTGGCCGGCGCGCCCAGGATCAGCGAGCGGTCCGGGAAGACCTTGCCCTCGGTCACCACGGCACCGGCGCCGACCAGGCATTCCTTGCCGATCACGGCGCGGTTCAGCACCACGGCCTGGATCCCGATGAGCGAGCCTTCGCCTACGGTGCAGCCATGCAGCATGGCCTGGTGGCCGATCGAGACCTTGTCGCCCAGGGTCAGCGGGCAGCCCGGGTCGGTATGCAGCACCGAGCCTTCCTGGATGTTGGTGTCCTCGCCCACCACGATCGGTTCGTTGTCGCCGCGGATCACGACACCGGGCCAGGCGCTGGCGCGGGACTTGAGGGTCACGTTGCCGATGACGGTGGCTTCGGGGGCCACGTAGGCATCGCTGTCGATATTGGGCTTGACGTCGCCGAGCTGGTAAAGCGCCATGGGGTCTCCTGCACGAAAGGCTTTTGTTGAAGTGGGGGTTGCCGCCGGACTTTAAAGGGCCAGGGTGGAGTGCGGGCGCGCGGCGCCACGGCGACTGCGCGGCTTGCCCGGCAGTCGGGCACCGGCCAGGCCCTACAATGGCGGCAGACCCGGATTTTACGCTCATGCCAGAAAAAACACCCGCCGCCGCCTTGCCCGAACCGTCACTTTCGCCGCGCCACCAGGCGCTGGCGGTGTTGTGCATGACGGATCCTCGGGAAAAGTCCGTGGCGGCGCGGGCACTTTACCGCCATGTGACGACATTGCCGGACGAGGCGCTTGCCGCCGGCGAGGCGATCCAGGCCGATGCCGGCCAGGCCATCCCCGGCCGCCCCGCGCGGCCGCCGCTGGTGGCGCCGCAGGACGTCGAGCGGCGCCGCTCGCTGCATACCCCGGCCGGGCGCGCGGCGATGATCCATGCGCTGTGCCATATCGAGTTCAATGCCATCAACCTGGCACTGGACGCGGCCTGGCGCTTCGCCGGCATGCCGCCCGGCTACTACCGCGACTGGCTGCGCGTGGCCGATGAAGAGGCGTACCACTTCTCGCTGCTGGCCGACCACCTTGGCACGCTGGGCGCGGCCTACGGCGACTTCCCTGCCCACAACAGCCTGTGGGAGATGACCGACAAGACCGCCGGCGACGTGCTTGCGCGCATGGCGCTGGTGCCGCGCACGCTGGAGGCGCGCGGGCTCGATGCGTCGCCGCCGGTGCGCGCCAGGCTGGCCGGCGCAGGCGACCACGCCGCCGCGGCCATCATCGACATCATCCTGCGCGACGAGGTCGGCCACGTCGCCATCGGCAACCACTGGTACCGCTGGCTGTGCGCGCAGCGCGGCCTGGACCCCGTTGCCACCTACGCGCAGCTGGCCGGGCAGTACCGCGCGCCGAAGCTGCGCGGGCCGTTCAATCTCGATGCGCGGCGCGCTGCGGGCTTCGATGAAGAGGAACTGGCCTGGCTGGAGGCATCGGCCGGTTAGTGCTGCCGCCCAGTGCCTCAGCCGCGCGGCGGAAAGCCATGCTTGCGCGCCGACCAGACCGCCAGCCAGGTTGCGGCGAGCAGCGCAGCCAGCACGGGCGGGAATGCGCCGATCCCGAAGCCATCGAGCAGCAGCCCGCCGATGACGCCGCCGCCGGCGATGGCAATGTTCCAGGCCGTGACCAGCATCGACTGGGCCACGTCCGCGGACTTGCCGGCGGTCTTCGCCAGCGCCGTCTGGAACAGCGTGGAAACGCCGCCGAAGCCCAGGCCCCAGATCGCGGCCGCGGCATAGACCACGGCCGGGTGCCCGCCTCCGGCCCCAAGCGCCAGCACCGCAAGCCCGAACAGCAGCGTGCTGGCCAGCGTCAGCGCCCGCAGCCACTGGTCGATCAGCACGCCGGTGATCCAGATGCCGGCGAGCGAGGCCACGCCGAACACGAACAGGACCAGGTCAAGCCGTGCCCCGGCGTTGCCGGCTCGCAGGAACGGCGCGATATAGGTGTAGAGGATGTTGTGCGCCAGCACGAAGGCGAGCGTCACGAACAGCACCGGACGCACGCCCGGCACGGTGAACACGCGCGCGATCGGCAGCCGCTGGCCGGCGGGCTGGCCGGCAAAATCCGGCACGCTGGCCAGCACCCAGGCAATCAGTCCCAGCGTCAGCACGCTGATGATGCCGAAGCACGCGCGCCAGCCCATGAGCGCACCGAGGAAGGTCCCGGATGGCACGCCCAGCGACAAGGCCAGGGGGATGCCAACCATTGCGACAGCAATGGCCCGGCCCTTGAGGTGATCGGGAACCATGCGCGCGGCATAGCCAGCCAGCAGCGCCCACAGCAGGCCGGCCGAGACCCCCGCAACGAAGCGCGCCGCCATCGTCAGGACATAGCTGCCGGACCAGCCCGTCACGGCGTTGGCGACGGCAAAGCCCGCGATGGCAAGCAGCAGCAGCGGCCGTCGCCGCAGCCCTTGCGTAGCTGCCGTCAGCGGCATGGCGGCCACCAGTGAACCGAAGGCGTAGATGGTGACGAGCTGGCCGGCAAGCGGCTCGGAGATGGCAAGGCCCGCGCCGATCTGCGGCAGCAGCCCCGCCGGCAAGGCCTCGGTCAGGACGGTGATGAAGCCTGCGACGGCAAGCGCAAGCAGTGCCGGAAGCGGTAGCCGCGCAGGCCGCGTGTCCGGCTGTGCATCGTTCGCAAGCGTGTTGGTGGCTGTGGTCATGTTGGCGCCTGGATAAGGACTGATGTGTTGCCTGGATGGTTACGCGGCTGTGGGGGCGACACCGTAGACCGCGTCGCGCAGGTCGGTGACAAAGCGGCCGGACATGCCCTCGTACAGCGTGTTGGTGAACGCCACCACGCTCAGCCCCTGGCTGCGGTCGACGAACCAGGCGTGGCCGTAGGCCCCGCCCCAGCGCCAGGTGCCGGCGGCTTCCGGCGAGCCCGCCCGGCGCGGATCGCGCAGCACCGAGAAGCCCAGCCCGAAGCCGGTTCCCGGCGCATCGGGCAGGTCCAGGCCGCCGGTCTGGTCGAGCGCCATGTCCTCGACCAGGGCGGATGGCAGCAACGCGCCGCCGCCCTGGCGCAAGCTCTCCAGCAGGCACAGGAAGTCTTGCGCCGTGCCCGCCATGCCCGCCCCGCCGGAGGGGAAGGCCCGCGCATTGAAGATGCGTGCGGGACTGTAGGGAATGCCAACCGTGCCTTCGAGCACGGGCACGGTTTCGCCTTCGCGCAGGCGGTGCGGGTGCGGGCTGTCGTTCACGTACGGGGTCGGCACGCGGTGCACGTCGTGTGCCACGAAGCCGGTGTCGGCCATGCCCAGCGGGCCGGTCACCAGCTGCCGCACTGCGGTGTCCAGCGGCGTGCCATGGACGCGCTCGATCAGCGCGCCCAGCACGTCGGTCGCGAGCGAGTAGCCCCACGCGGTACCCGGTTCGTACAGCAAGGGCACGCTGGCGATGCGCCGCAGGTTCTCCGCCAGGCTGATGGTGGCGTCGTCCATGCCGTCGGAGACGCCGGCGCGGGCATAGGGTCCGTCTTCGCCGGACTCGAAGAAGCGATAGCCCAGCCCCGCGGTATGGCTGAGCAGTTGCCGCGCCGTGATACGTGCCGGTCGGCCATCGGCCAGGCGCGGGCGGAATTCAGGCAGCCAGCGGTCGATACCCTGGTCAAGCTCGAGCCGGCCTTGTGCGACCAGCACCAGTGCCGCCACGGAGACGATCGGCTTGCTTACCGAAGCCAGCCGGAAGACCGCATCCATGCGCATCGGCTGTCCGCTTTCCCGATCGGCCAGGCCTGCCGCCTGCCGGTGGACCAGTTCGCCGTCACGGCTGACCAGCACGACGGCGCCGACCAGTCGCCGTTGCTCCAGCGCCTGCCGGACCACGGCGTCGATGCGCGCACTCACGGGCGCGGGGAATGCAGGGGACACGCCCGGGGGCGGTGCAATCGTGGGGAGGGACACAGCGAATCCTTGTTCAATGAACAACCCGCTCACGATAAGGACCCGGCCATTAAAGAAAAAGTGGGCTACAGTTCCTTTTTCTCCGGAACTTTGTGTCCGCAATCGGGGGCATCATGGACAGCCTCAGTGGCTTCGCAGTGTTTGTGCAGGTGGCCGAGACCCGCAGTTTTGTCGCGGCGGGGCGCTTGCTTGGGGTGTCGGCCTCCGCCGTCGGCAAGAGCGTGGCGCGGCTGGAAGAAAGGCTCGGCGTACGGCTGTTCCACCGCAGCACGCGCAGCGTGACGCTGACCGCCGAAGGCACGCTGTTCCTGGAGCGCAGCCGCCGCGTGCTCGCCGAGATCGAAGCGGCGGAGCTGGAGCTGGCCGAAGCCACCGCGGCACCGCGCGGCCGCCTGCGGGTGAGCCTGCCGCTGGTCAGTTCGCTGGTCTTGCCCGTGCTGGGCGACTTCATGCGCGCGTATCCGGACATCGAGCTGGACCTGGATTTCACCGACCAGCTGGTCGATGTCATCGAGGAGGGCTTCGATGCGGTGGTCCGCACCGGCGAGCCCGCCGACTCGCGCCTGTCGGCACGCAGGCTGGGTGCGTTCCAGGCGATGCTGGTGGCATCGCCCGACTACCTCGCGCAGCGTGGCACGCCGAAGCTGCCTGCCGACCTGACCGGCCATGCCTGCCTGCATTACCGTTTCCCGCACACCGGCAAGCTCGAGGCCTGGCCGCTGCGGCGCGCGCCGGGCGAGCCCGAGCTGGCGCTGCCGACATCGATGATCTGCAACAACATCGAGACGCGCCTGTGTTTTGCGCTGCGCGGCCTGGGCATTGCCTGCCTGCCGGATTTCGCCATCCGCGAGCAGCTCGCCGATGGCAGCCTGTGCCAGGTACTGGCTGGCCATGTGGGGCCAGCCAAGGCCTTTCACGTGCTCTGGCCGGCGAGCAGGCATCCCTCGCCCAAGGTGAGGGCGCTGGTCGATTTCCTCTGCGAGCGGGTCTTTCCTGCCTAGGCGCGCTTGCCCGCGCGCGCTTCCTCCAGCAAGCGCAGCACGCGCCGCTGGATCTTGCCGGTGGTGGTCATCGGCAGCTGGTCGATGAATTCGATCGCCTTCGGGTATTCATACGGCGCCAGCTGGCCGCGCACATGCGCCTGCAGCTCCGTGACCAGCGCCGCGTCGCTGTCGAACGAGCGCGCCACCGACGGTGTCAGCACCACGAAGGCCTTGACCACGGCGCCGCGCTCGGGGTCGGGCGAGGGCACCACGGCGCAGTTGGACACCGCCGGATGCTTGAGCAGGCAGTTCTCGATCTCGCTCGGCCCGATGCGGTAGCCCGAGGACTTGAACACATCGTCGGCACGCCCCTGGTACCACAGGTAGCCATCGGCATCGACGCGCGCCAGGTCGCCGGTGCGGCACCAGCGCAGGCCGTCGCGCTCGGCGTACTTGCCCGCGGTGGCGGCTTCGTTCTTCCAGTAGCCGAGGAAGAACACCGGGTCCGGATGCCCGGCGCTGTCGGTGGCGCATACCGCGACCTCGCCGTCCTCGCCCGGCGCGCAGGGCTGGCCTTCGTCGTCGATCACCTGCACGCGGTGGCCCGGATAGGGACGCCCCATCGAGCCCGGTCGTGCCGGCCAGCCCAGCTGCTTGTCGTCGTTCTGCGCGGTGCAGTTGCCGACGATGTAGTTGATCTCGGTCTGGCCGAACATCTCGTTGACGATCACGCCCAGCGCATCGCGGCACCAGCCGAACACGGTCTCGCCCACGGCCTCGCCGGCGCTCATCAGCGCACGCAGCCTGATGTCGTAGCGCTGCCGCGGCTCGGGGCAGGCCTTCATCATCTGCTTGAGCGCGGTCGGGAACAGGAAGGTGTTGGTGACGGCGTAGCGCTCCAGCAGCTCGAAGGCGCGCTCGGCGGAGAAGCGGCCCTGGTAGCCGACGATGGGCTTGCCGAAATACAGCGCCGGCATCAGCGCATCCCACAGGCCGCCGGTCCAGGCCCAGTCGGCCGGGCTCCAGAACACGTCGTCGTCCTGCGGATACCAGTTCTGCGAGCAGACAAAGCCGGTCAGGTTGCCGATCAGCGCGCGGTGCGGGATCAGCGCGCCCTTGGGCGGGCCGGTGGTGCCGCTGGTGTAGATCAGCACCGCGGCCTCGTCGGCCTTGGTCTGCTCGGCGACAAAAGTCGGCAGCTGCGCGGCCAGCAGCACGTCCCAGTCGTGGTCGCCGCGGCCATGCGCGCCGCCGGCGGCAATCACGGTGGCCAGCGTCGGGCATTCCGGGCGCGCGGCCAGCACATTGTCGATGGAAGTCTCGTCCGCGATCGCCACATTGGCTTCGCTGTGTGCGATACGGTAGGCCAGCGCCTCGGGCCCGAACAGCATCGACAGCGGCATGGCGATGGCGCCGAGCTGGTAGATTGCCATATGCGCGATCACGGTCTCGATCCGCTGCGGCATCACGATTGCCACGCGGTCGCCGCGCGCCACGCCCAGTGCGCGCAGCGCCGCCGACAGGCGGTTGGCTTCGGCCTGGATATGGGCAAAGGTATGCGCGTTGCGGCGGCCGTCCTCATGCTCGGTATAGACCGCGATGCGGTCCATCGTGGCCGGGTCGCGCGCCCAGCGCCCGCAGCAGGCCTCGGCGATATTGAAATGCGGGGGGATTTCCCAGCGGAAGGATTCATACAGGGCGCGATAGTCGTCGCGCCGGCTTGCCGGCAACGCAGCTGCGGCCATCCAAGGTCTCCGGTAGGTCCGGCTCGCGCGGCCACGGGGCCCCCGGAATGGCGGCGGCCGCTATAATGCGCGCAAGCGAACGATCGTTCTATTTTGCGTGGGCTTCCCTCGCCAGCCCCCGTGGCGCCGCGCCCGGCGGCAGGAAGACCCGCGCGCAAGGGTGGAGACAATGACAATCAAGGAAACCTCGCGGTCTGAATTTATCACGTTGCGCGGACTGCGCTACCACGTGCGCCACTGGGGCCAGCCCGGCGCGCGCAAGCTGTTCATGCTGCATGGCTGGATGGACGTGTCCGCGTCGTTCCAGTTCCTGGTCGACCACCTGCGCGGCGACTGGCATGTGATTGCGCCGGACTGGCGCGGGTTTGGCGAGAGCGACTGGCCCACGCGCTACCCGGGCACGCAGTCGTACTGGTTCGCCGACTATATCGCCGACCTGGAGGCCTTGCTCGACCACTATGAGCCCGACGGCCAGGTCGACCTGGTCGGCCACAGCATGGGCGCCAACGTGATCTGCCTGTATGCCGGCATCCGCCCGCAGCGCGTGCGCCGCGTGGTGGACCTGGAGGGCTTCGGTATGACGGCGACGCGGCCGGTGCATGCGCCGAAGCGCTATGCGCGCTGGCTCGACGAACTGCGCACCGGCTCGGCGCTGAAGACGTATGACAGCGTGGACGGCGTTGCCGCCCGGCTGCAGAAGACCAACCCGCGCTTGCCCGACGACCGTGCCGCCTTCCTGGCCGCGCACTGGTCGCGCTGCAATGCGGAGGGCCGCTGGGAGATCCTGGGAGATCCGGCGCACAAGCTGGTCAACCCGATGCTGTACCGGCTCGATGAGGTGATGGCGATCTGGGAGCAGGTCAGCGCGCCAGTGCTGCATGTGGAAGCGCGCGATTCTGAAACGCTGCGCAATATCGCCCACAAGCAGGCCATCGACGAATTCAAGGAGCGCTTCCGCGCCTTCCGCGACTTCCGTGAAGCCGTGGTCGATGATGCCGGCCACATGCTGCATCACGACCAGCCCGCGGCGGTGGCGGAGCTGGTGGAATCGTTCTGTAGCGCGGTGTGAGCGCTGGCGCCGCCGCTCAGGCGTGCGTCAGCTTTTCCTTCAGCGCGGCATTGTTGCTGGTGTGCACGTGCACCAGCGCCTTTTCCGGGAAGGCGTAGTGGTAGGCGCGGCGCAACGCCAGCGCGGCCTCGTGGAAGCCTGACAGGATCAGCTTCTGCTTGTTGGTGTAGTAGGCGATATCGCCCGCGGCAAAGATGCCGCGGCGCGAGCTTTCATAAGTGGTGGTGTCGACCAGGATGCGGCCGGCGCGCATGTCCATGTCCCACTGCGCGATCGGGCCCGGCTCGGACACCAGGCCGTACAGCGCCACCAGTTCATCGGCGGGCAGCACCGTGCTGCCGTCGCGGGTGCGCACCTCGACCTCGGTCAGCGGGCCGTCCTGGCCTTCGGTGCGCAGGGCGCCGAGCATGCCGACCACGAAATCCATCTCGCCGGCCGCCACTGCCTCGCGCATTTCCGCGACGGTGCCGTCGGCCGCGCGGAAGCCTTCGCGCCGGTGCAGCAGAGTCACGCGCGCGGCCACCTTGCGCAGCGCGAGCGCCCAGTCCAGCGCCGAGTCGCCGCCGCCGGCCACCACCACGCGCTTGCCGGCAAAGCGCGACACATCACGCACGGCGTAGTGCACGTGGCGGCCTTCCAGTGCCGGCGCTTCCGGCAGCGATACACGCTGCGGCGCAAACGCGCCCGCGCCGGCGCAGATCAGCACCGCAGAGACATCGAAGCGCTTGCCGCCGTCAGTGGTGACCAGCAGGCGCTCATGGGCGGCATGCCCGTCAGGTGCCGGCTGCCGCGGGATTTCGGACAGGCTCTCCGCGCGCTGGCCGAAGTGCATCGGGAAAGCGAACGGCGCGCATTGCTCCAGCAACCGGTCGACCAGGTCTTGCGCCAGGCAGCCCGGCACGGCGGGGATGTCGTAGATCGGTTTTTCGGGATAGAGCTCGGTGCACTGGCCGCCGGCACGGTCGAGCACATCGATCAGCTCGCATCTGAGGCCGAGCACGCCGGCCTGGAACGCGGCAAAGAGCCCGACCGGGCCGGCGCCCACGATCAGGACATCGGTGGTGGTGACGGGGGTTGGTGCGAGAGGGGTAGCGGTGGACATTGGGCATGGCGGGCACGCCAGGTGCCCGCAAAAAGACGGTGCAAGGCCCGACTATACCCCGCACATCGCCCGTTTCCGCCCACGCCAGCGTTGCCGGCAGGGCTTTGGCATGGCTTTCCAGGGGGCGCCGGCGTCACGCATGGAGGGGACGACGGGAGTAGAATGGCCCCATGCAAAACGCCCACGCCATCAATGCCGACCTGCATTGCCATTCCACCGTGTCCGACGGCACGCTGGCGCCGCGCGCCATCGCGGAAATCGCCCGCGACGCGGGTGTCGCGTTCTGGGCCCTGACCGACCACGACGAACTGGGCGGGCAGGCCGAGGCGCGTGCCGCGGCCGAGGAATTCGGCATGCGCTATGTGCCGGGCGTGGAGATCTCGGTGACCTGGGCCGGGCAGACCGTGCATATCGTCGGCCTGCAGATCGACCCGCACTGCCCGGAACTGATCGACGGCCTGACCGATACCCGCTCGGGCCGCGCGCGCCGCGCGCGCGATATTGCCGACGCGCTGGCAAAAGTGGGCATCACAGGCGCCTATGAAGGGGCGCTGCAGCACGTGGGCAACCCGGACCTGATCTCGCGCACGCACTTTGCGCGCTGGCTGGTCGACCAGGGCCGTTGCGCCACCGTGGGCGAGGTCTTCAGCGAGTACCTGTCGGAAGGCCGCCCCGGCTATGTCGGCCACCGCTGGGCCAGCCTGGCCGACGCAGTCGGCTGGATCCGCGCCGCCGGCGGCATCGCCGTGATGGCGCACCCGGGCCGCTACAATTACACCGATACCCAGCACGACGCGCTGTTCGATGAATTCACCGCCCTGGGCGGTGGCGCCGTCGAGGTCGTGACTGGCAGCCACACGCCCGACCAGTACCGCCGCTATGCCGCGGTGGCCCGCCACTACGGGCTGCTGGCCTCGCGTGGCTCGGACTTCCACGGCCCTGGCGAAGGGCGCGTTGAGCTGGGCAAGCTGCCGCCGCTGCCGTCGACGGTGACGCCGGTCTGGCACGACTGGTAGGTGCAAGCCCGGCCTGGCCGGGGTACCCCCCAGATTCCGCTCCGATCTGTCCGAATCCGCCACCCTGGTCCATGTCACAGTACTTCGAGATCCATCCGCTCAATCCGCAGTCGCGCCTGGTCAATCAGGCCGCCCAGATCCTGCAGAAGGGCGGCCTGATTGCGCTGCCGACCGATTCCAGCTATGCGCTGGCCTGCCGGCTCGACGACAAGGCCGCCGTCGAGCGCCTGCGCCGGCTGCGCGGCATCGATGACCGCCACCACCTGACGCTGATGTGCCGCGACCTGTCCGAGCTCGGCAACTTTGCGCGCGTCGACAACCGGCAGTACCGCTGGCTCAAGGGCGCCACGCCGGGCCCGTACGTGTTCATCCTGGAGGCGACCAAGGAGGTGCCGCGGCGGCTGTCGCACCCGGCGCGCAAGACCATCGGCGTGCGCGTGCCTGAACACGCGATTCCGCTGGCGCTGCTGGGCGAGACCGGCGAGCCGCTGATCTCGGCCACGCTGCAGATGCCGGGCGACGAAGAGCCGCTCAACGACCCGGCGGAAATCCGCGCGCGGCTGGAGAAGCAGCTTGATCTGGTGGTGTGCGGCGGCCCGGCGCCGGCGCAGCCGACCACGGTGATCGACCTGACCGGCGGCGAGCCCGAGCTGATCCGCGCGGGCCGCGGCGACGTCGGGCGCTTCGGGCTCTGACTTCCCCGGGCGCTGCCACCCCGCCTGGCGGGTGCACGAGCGTGCGCCTGGGCGGCGCCGGGCCGTTACAATAGGGGCCATGGATTCCTCCCTTATCCAGACCTTCGCGGTCTATGCCCTGCCGGTGCTGTTCGCCATCACGCTGCATGAGGCCTCGCATGGCTACGTGGCCAAGCTTTTCGGCGACGACACGGCCTATGCGCTCGGGCGCGTCAGCCTGAACCCGATCCGCCATATCGATCCGATCGGCACCATCGCGGTGCCGCTGCTGCTCTACATCATGACCAGCGGCCAGTTCGTGTTCGGCTATGCCAAGCCGGTGCCGGTGGCGTTCGAGCGCCTGCGCAACCCGCGCTGGCACGGCATGTGGGTGGCGCTGGCCGGGCCGGCCAGCAATGTGGTGCAGGCCTTCGTCTGGGTGCTGCTGGCCATCGGCCTGACCTGGGGCGGCGTGCGCGAGCCGTTTTTCGGCGAGATGGCGCTGGCGGGCGTGCGCGTCAACCTGGTGGTGGCGGCCTTCAACCTGTTCCCGGTGCCGCCGCTGGACGGCGGCCGCGTGCTGACCGCGCTGCTGCCGCAGGGCATTGCCCGCGCGGTGTCGCGCATCGAGCCGTACGGCATCTTCGTGGTGCTGGCGCTGGTGGCCGCGGGCGTGATCACCACGATCTGGATGACGCCGGTGGTCAATGTGCTGATGTCGCTGATCGAGCTGATGCTGCGCCCGATCGTGATGCTGCTGCATTGACGTGCAGGGGAACGCCATGACGCTATCGCATGCCGGGCTTTCGGCGCCATCCCCCTGGGTTGCCCGCTGGGCCCGCCTGCTGCGCCCCGGCGCGCGGGTGCTGGACCTGGCCTGCGGCAGCGGCCGCCATGCCGCCTGGCTGGCGGCACGCGGCCACACGGTGCTGGCCGTTGACCGCGACGGCGAGGCCATCGCCGGCCTGCCAGCCGGCGTGACCGGCCGGGTGGCCGACCTGGAGCAGGGCGCCTGGCCGCTGGCCGGCGAGGCGCCGTTCGACGCCATCGTCGTCACCAACTACCTGCACCGGCCGCTGTGGCCGCACCTGGCGGCGGCACTGGCGCCCGGCGGCATGTGGATTTATGAAACCTTTGCCGCGGGCAATGAAACCGTCGGCAAGCCGTCGCGGCCGGATTTCCTGCTGCGGCCGGGCGAATTGCTCGAAGTGGCGCGACAGCATGGCCTGCGCGTAGTCGCCTATGAGGATGGCCTGGTCGAAGTGCCGAAAACAGCCTTCGTGCAGCGGATATGTGCGGTGCGCGAGGCGGCTGGCGGCGCCGATGCGCCCGCGCCGGCACGCTACCGGCTCGACGCCTGAGCCAGGCACGGCGCTGTCGGCGAGAATGCCGCTGCACACGTTGAAACAGTTGGTATCAACCCCTGTCCGGGCGGCGGTCGAGGCGGCCTGCGGTTCCGGTACAATCCCGTTATTCGCATCCCGAATTCCTTAACGTTATGACACAGATTACCGGCAGCATTGTCGCCATCGTTACCCCGATGCATGAAGACGGCAGCCTGGACTTCCCGGCCCTGCGCGCACTGGTCGACTGGCACGTGGCCGAAGGCACCGACGGCATCGTGATCGTGGGCACCACCGGCGAGTCCCCGACGGTTTCCGTCGAGGAGCACTGCGAACTGATCCGCGTTGCCGTGGAACAGGCCGGCAAGCGCATCCCGATCATCGCGGGCACCGGCGGCAACTCCACCAAGGAGGCCATCGAGCTGACCGCCTTCGCCAAGAAGGTGGGCGCCGATGCGTCGCTGCAGGTCGTGCCGTACTACAACAAGCCGACCCAGGAAGGCATGTACCGGCATTTCCGCACCATCGCCGAAGCGGTGGAGCTGCCGGTGCTGCTGTACAACGTGCCGGGCCGTACGGTCGCGGACATGAACAACGAGACCATCCTGCGCCTGGCGCAGGTGCCGGGCATCGTCGGCGTCAAGGAGGCGACGGGCAATATCGACCGCGCCGCGCAGCTGATCAAGGACGCGCCGGAAGGCTTTGCCATCTACAGCGGCGATGACCCCACCGCGGTTGCGCTGATCCTGCTGGGCGGCCACGGTAATATCTCGGTCACCGCCAACGTGGCACCGCGCAAGATGCACGAGATGTGCGTCGCGGCGCTCAAGGGCGACGTCGTCACCGCGCGCCGCCTGCACATGGAGCTGATCGGGCTGAACAAGGCCATGTTCATCGAGGCCAACCCGATCCCGGTCAAGTGGGCGCTCCAGCAGATGGGCAGGATGGAAGGCGGTATCCGCCTGCCGCTGACCCCTCTATCCGAGGCCAACCACGACTATGTACGCAAGGCACTGGCCGCCGCCGGCCTGCTGGCCTGATCTTTCGCGGCGTCCTGCTGTCGCACCACCTACTAGGATTGCGTGTCAATGAAACTGAAGCTTAACCGCCGCGGCGCGACGCAAGTCCGCCGCGCCGCCCTGGTTGTGCCCGTGCTCGCCGCTGGCGTGATCACCGGCTGCAGCAGCATCAACGAAGCGATGCAGCCGGACAAGATCGACTACAAGTCGTCGGCCTCGAAGCGCACGCCTACGCTGGATATCCCGCCCGACCTGACCAAGCTGGAGGGCGATCGCCGCTATTCGGTGCCCGATGCGAACGGCACCTCGACGCTGTCGACGTACAGCCAGGCCACCAAGGTGCGCGAGCAGTCCCCGAGCGAGAACGTGCTGCCCTCCGCCCAGGGTATCCGCATGGAGCGCGACGGCAACCAGCGCTGGCTGGTGATCAGCAACGGCATGCGCGGCGACCAGCTGTGGCAGCAGCTGCGCGGCTTCTGGCAGGAAAGCGGTTTCCTGCTGGTGCAGGACTCGCCCGAGACCGGCATCATGGAAACCGACTGGGCCGAGAACCGCGCCAAGATCCCGCAGGACATCATCCGCAACACCATTGGCAAGGTCTTCGACGGCCTGTACTCGACCTCGGAGCGCGACAAGTTCCGCACCCGCGTCGAGCGTTCGCAGAACGGCACGCTGGAGGTCTTCATCAGCCACCGCGGTGCGCAGGAGCAGCTGACCGGCATCGACAAGTCGAGCACGGTCTGGACCCCGCGTCCGGCCGATCCTGAGCTGGAAGCCGAATTCCTGTCGCGCCTGGCCCAGCGCCTGGGCGTGCAGAAGGAACAAGCCGACCGCATGGCCAAGAACCCGGCGGCGGCGGGCAATGCCGCAGCCGCTGCGGGCACGGCCGCCGCTGCTGGCGCTGCTGCTGGTGCCGATGGCGCCGCGCCGGCCAAGTCGTACCTGTCCCAGGTCAACGGCGCTCCGGCGCTGCAGCTGCCCGAACCGTTCGACCGCGCCTGGCGCTCGGTCGGCCTGTCGCTGGACCGCGTGAACTTCACGGTTGAAGACCGCGACCGCGGCCAGGGCCTGTACTACGTGCGCTATGTCGACCCGCGCACCGTTGCCGACAGCCGTGGCTTCTTCTCCAAGCTGTTCACCAAGCCGGAAGATTCCAAGACCGCCAAGAAGTATCGCGTGTCGCTCAAGGGCACGGGCAGCGGCACGCTGGTGACGGTGCTCAACGATGCCGGCCAGCCTGAGAACGGCGAAATCGGCAAGCGCATCCTGTCGCTGATCGACGAGCAACTGCACTGAGCCGGCGCATGACTGCTGGCATGCCAGCCGGCCGTCCTGGCCGGTGTCTGGCGGGGAGGGCGCGGCCATGATGCGCTTCGCCTTCCTCGGCAGCGGCAGCGAGGGCAACTCGCTGCTGATCGAATCCCGCGAAGACACCACCACCACGCGCGTGCTGCTCGACTGCGGCTTCGGCATCCGCGAGACCGCGCGGCGCCTGGAGCGCCTGGGCGTCGCGCCGGACCAGCTCGACGCCGTGCTGGTGACGCACGAGCATGGCGACCACGTCGGCTCGGCCTACGCCTTTGCCGCCCGCCACCGCCTGGCGGTGTATACCAGCCACGGCACCTGGCTGGCGACCTCGCACCTGCGCGGCGCCGATGCGGCCGACGTGCGCGTCTGCGGCGCCGACCATGCCTTTGCCATCGGCGGACTGCAGGTGCTGCCGTACACCGTGCCGCACGATGCGCGCGAGCCGCTGCAGTTCGTCTTGTCGGACGGGCAGGCAAGGCTGGGTGTGTTGACCGATGCAGGCATGGAGACGCCTTACGTGACGGCGCGCCTGGCAGGCGTGGATGCGCTGGTGCTGGAATGCAACCATGACCGCGAGATGCTGCGCAATTCGGTCTATCCGGCTTCGCTGAAGCGGCGCATCGGCGGGGATTTCGGCCACCTGGCCAATGAAGTGGCGGCCAGTATCCTGGCGCAAGTTGCCCATGCCGGCCTGAACCGCGTGGTCGCGGCCCACCTCAGCAAGCAGAACAATACGCGTGAGCTGGCAACGGGGGCGCTGGCAATGGCATTGGGTGCGTTGCCGTCCGAGGTGCTGGTGGCAGACCAGGACGAGGGCCTGGACTGGCAGGCGGTGCGCGCCTGAGGGATGCGTGGATTCGGCAGGGCGCAGTGCGGTAGCAGCGCCCAAATAAAAAAACCGGCCCGAAGGCCGGTTTTTTCATCGGTCAGGAACCGATTACTGCTTGGCAGCCGGAGCCGAAGCGTCAGCAGCCGGAGCCGAAGCGTCAGCAGCCGGAGCAGCAGCAGCCGGAGCGGCCGGGGCTTCAGCAGCGGGAGCCGAAGCTTCAGCGGCCGGAGCGGCAGCAGCCGGAGCAGCCGTGTCAGCGGCCGGAGCGGCAGCTTCTTCCTTCTTGCCGCAAGCGGCGAGAGCAACAGCGGCCAGCAGCGATGCGATCAGGAGAGACTTCTTCATTGTTCGTCCTTTAACTTGTAATAACGGAAAACAGGCGATGAATAATTACCGGTAATTATCGCTCTTGAACTGCAAAATAGAGGCCCTCCCGGGTCCCGATAAATGCAATGGTCCACAGTACTAGCCAGCCAACAATTATATCCGCGTTTTCCCGGCTTGTGTAGCGCCGAAATTTACTGATTCGCAATGTTACGTATTATTACAGCCGCGGGCCCAATTGCAGCCATCCTTCCAGCGTCCAGTGATGGAAAGTTTCCATCAGATCGGGTAGGTCCGCGCAAGCCGCAACATCCTCGCTACTAAGCTGCCGATAATCGGCCAACTTTTTCAGCCATTGCATCAGTTCGGCCGGCGGCTCGTAGGCTTCTCCATTGAGGAAGAAATTCGCGCGGTCGTAAAGCGCAATCGATGCTGATGGCAGTACCACACCATGGCGGGCCGCCAGTGTCGCATAACGGCGCAACGGCATGTCGGGTATCTCTGCAAATTCAACGCCAGGTTTGGGTTCTGACAGATGGCTGCCGAGGAATTCGGACACCATCTGGCTATTCCATTGCAACGCCTTGAGCCGCTCGGCGACTGCCTTGGCCATGCCGGCGGGTAACTGCGCGGGCCGCGTGGCGGCGCGCTCGCCGGCGTCGGCATAACGGCCGCCGAGGTCTTCATTGTCTTCGACCGTTTCAGACAGCCAGGCCAGGAAATGCCCGGCCAGCTCGCGGTAGGCCGGCGCGCGGAAGCCGATCGAGCAGGTCATGCATTCGCCTTCGGCAATGCCATCGTGCGCATATTGCGGCGGCAGGTAGAGCATGTCGCCGGGTTCGAGCACCCATTCCTGTTCCGCGTTGAAGTCGGCGAGGATCTTCAGCGGCATGTCCGGGATCAGCTCAAGGCTGGTCTGCGACGAAATGCGCCAGCGGCGCCGGCCCGAGACTTGCAGCAGGAACACGTCGTAGGAGTCGAAATGCGGGCCCACGCCGCCGCCGTCGGTGGCGTAGCTGATCATCAGGTCGTCCAGGCGCGCGTCCGGCACGAAACGGAAGCGGCCCATCAGTTCCGCCGCGGCGGCGTCATGCAGATTTACCCCTTGCACCAGCAGGGTCCACTGGCGGGCCTTGACGCCGGGCAGGTTTTCGCGCGCAAATGGGCCATGCGCGAGTTTCCAGCGGTTACGGAAGTGCGTCACCAGGCGCGATTCGACGTCATCGCTGTCGGCCAGGTCGAAAAGAGCCTCGCGCGACACAGGCGGCACGATTCCGGGTACTGCCTGTCGAATCAGCAGGGGCTTGCGATGCCAGATATCCCGCATGAATGCAGCAGGCGTCATGCCACCAAGCAGGTCGAGCGGAGTGTCTGGATCGACGGGGCCAGGGGGCAGGGCCTGCGCGTATAATGCGGAATCGTTCATGGAGTCAAGAATTGAAAATCGCTAAGAATACTGTGGTGTCCGTGATGTACAAGCTGTCGGACGCGCAAGGCAATCTGATCGAGGAGTCAGATGAAGCCATGGTTTATTTGCACGGCGGGTATGATGGCACGTTCCCCAAGATCGAGGAAGCGCTCGACGGTCATGACGCGGGCTTCGAGACCCAGTTGCAGCTGGAGCCGGAAGACGCGTTCGGCGACTATGACGCCGATATGGTGAAGGTCGAGCCGCGCAACCGCTTCCCCGAGCCGCTGGAAGTCGGCATGCAGTTCGAAGGCATGCCCGAAGATGGCGACGAAGAGGACTCCGTCATCTACACCGTGACCGACGTGGCCGAGGACAAGGTCGTGCTGGATGGCAACCATCCGCTGGCCGGCATGGCGCTGCGCTTCTGGCTGAAGGTCTCCGAAGTCCGCGAGGCCACCGCCGAGGAAATCGAGCACGGCCACGCCCATGGCGCCTCGGGCGTTGAAGTCGTCGATGAGGATGAGGACGACGACACGCCGCGCACGCTGCACTGATCGCGCTGCACGGTTCGTATTCCGCACCCCAGGAAAAAGCCGGCCGCAGCCGGCTTTTTCGTTGTCGGGCCGGCGAGCGGTCTCAGCGCGGTGCCGGTGCGTCCTTGAGCATGACCGCGAACGGTGAGGCCGCGCCCGGCGTGATCACCAGTTCGGCCCATTGCGAGACCGTGTTGGCGGGCAGTGACACACGCGTGAAGTTCTGCATGACCTTGCCGGCCGCATCGCGCAGCGGCTTGTCGATGCCGAAGCCGTTGTCCGCCCCGTTGGCCCCGTTCCCGCCCGCATGCACCAGCAGCACCTGGCCGCGGAAACGACCGGCCAGCTCGCGCAGCTGGCGCTTGAATTCCAGGTAGCCGTCGCGGGTGCGGTGGCGCATGAAGCCGTCCAGCAGCGTCGGGCGGCCTTTCTTCTCCCAGCCGTTGGCAAAATGCGGGTCGGCGTGGACAACCACCACGATGCCGTTCAGGTCGCGTTGCCGCGCCACCGAGAACGCGCGCGCCAGCCACTGGCGGTTGGCCTCGCGCCGGTCCTCGAACTCGCCGTTGCGCCCGCCTTCGTCGCGGTAGTGGTTGTTGTCACCCGGCAGGTTCATGCCGACGAGCAGGATATCGGCCACCTCCATGCGCATGTTCTCGCGGAAGCTGCGGAACAGCGCCTGGTCCGACTGCCGGTGCAGCGGTCGCGGATGCCGGCCGAGCGTGGCGTCCTCGGGGAAGAACAGCTCACGCAGCCGGTTCAGGCGCTCGACCGCGTCAAAGCCGCCGTTGACCGGCAGCCGGCATTCGGACCAGTCGGTCTCGCCGGGCACGTAGACCAGCGGCAGCGGCGACTGGTCCAGCAATTGCTGGCGGTTGCCCAGCACCGCATCGCTGCACGACTCCGTATCGCCCTTGATGCCGCCGGCATGAATGACCAGGTCCAGCTTGCGCTCGCCGAAGTAGTCGAGCAGTGCCGCCGCGTTGGCCTCCGCGGCCGGCCACTGGGGCAGGTCGGCGATCAGCGCGATGCGCGTCAGCTTTGGCCTGGCCGGTGCCTTGCCGGCGCGGCCCGCGGGCGCGGCCGATGCCATGCCGGCCGTGCAAAGCAGCGGCAGCAGCATGGCAAGCAGGGCACGGCGTGCAGCGTTCATGCGGCGTCGAGCGCCTCGCCTGCCAGTGCCTTGAGCCGGTACAGCGCCTCCAGCGCTGCGCGCGGCGTCAGGGTGTCGGGATCCAGGTTGGCCAGCGCATCGACCAGCGCGGCCTGTTCGGGTGCGAGCGTGGGTGCCAGCGGCGCGGGCACGGCCGACGGGGCAGCGCCGAAGTCGTCCTCGTCGTCATCCGGCGTTGGCGGTGCCGCGAACAGGTCCAGCTGCGGCGTGGGCGTGGCGTCGGCCGATTGCTGCTCCAGCCAGGCCAGGTGCTTGCGCGCGGCGCGGATCACCGGCTGCGGCACGCCGGCCAGCTGCGCTACCTGCAGGCCGTAGCTCTGGCTGGCGGGGCCGTCCTGCACTGCGTGCAGGAAGACAATGCCATCGCCATGCTCGACCGCCGACAGGTGCACGTTGGCTGCCTGCGGAAACTCTTGCGGCAGCTGCGTCAGCTCGAAGTAATGCGTGGCGAAGAGGGTATGGCTGCGGTTGTGCGACAGCAGGTGACGCGCGATCGCCCAGGCCAGCGCCAGCCCGTCGAAGGTCGACGTGCCGCGCCCGATCTCGTCCATCAGCACCAGCGAAGCCGGGGTCGCGTGGTGCAGGATGCCGGCGGCCTCGGTCATCTCGACCATGAAGGTGGAGCGGCCGCCCGCGAGGTCATCGGCGGCGCCGATGCGGGTAAAGATGCGGTCGATCGGCCCGATCACCGCGCGCCGCGCCGGCACGTAGGCGCCGACACAGGCCAGCAGCACGATCAGCGCGGTCTGGCGCATGAAGGTCGACTTGCCGCCCATGTTCGGGCCGGTGATCAGCAAGAGCTTGCGCGCTTCGTTGAGCTGGCAGTCGTTGGCGATGAACGCCACCGACTCGGCCGCGAGTTGGCCTTCGACCACCGGGTGGCGGCCCTGCACGATGTCGACCACGTTCTCGGCGACGCGCTCAGGCGCGGACCAGTCCAGCGTCTGTGCGCGCTCGGCCAGTGCCGTCAGCACGTCCAGGCGCGCCAGCGCGCCCGCCACCCGCTGCAACTCGCCGATGTGCGGCAGCAGCGCCTGCAGCAGGCCGTCGTAGAGCTGCTTCTCGCGCGCGAGCGCGCGGTCTTGCGCCGACAGCGCCTTGTCTTCGAAGGCCTTCAGCTCAGGCGTGATGTAGCGCTCGGCATTCTTCAGCGTCTGGCGGCGGCGGTAGTCGTCGGGCACCTTGTCGGCCTGGCCGTTGGTGACCTCGATATAGAAGCCATGCACGCGGTTGAACTCGACGCGCAGGTTGGCAATGCCGGTACGGGCGCGTTCGCGCGTTTCCAGGTCGATCAGGAACTGGCCGCAGTTCTCGGAGATGTCGCGCAGTTCATCCAGTCCGGCATCGTAGCCGCGCGCGATCACGCCGCCGTCGCGCACCACGGTGGCCGGCTCTTCGGCCACGGCGCGCACCAGCAGGTCCAGGCAGTCCTGCGGCACGGCCAGGTCGTGCAGGGTCTGCGCCAGCAAGGTGCTGCCCTGGTCATCTCGGATGCAGGCCTGCACGTCCGGCAGCGCGCGCAAGGTGTCGCGCAGCGAGGACAGGTCGCGCGGCCGCGCATTGAGCAGCGCCAGCCGCGAGGTGATGCGCTCGACGTCGGCCAGCCGGCGCAGCGCCGTGCGCAGGGCATCGGTGCCCTGGTCGATCAGCACGCCGATGGCCTGCTGGCGTGCCTGCGGCAGCGCCGGGTCGCGCAGCGGGTGGTGCAGCCAGTGGCGCAGCGCGCGGCTGCCCATGGCCGTGCAGCAGGTGTCCAGCAGCGAGAACAGCGTCGGCGACTCGCCGCCGCGCAGGGTCTCGGTCAGTTCCAGGTTGCGCCGCGTGGCGGAATCCAGGCCGACGTACTCCGATTCGCGCTCGACCTTCACGCCCTGCACATGGCGCAACGACTGGCCCTGCGTGGTGGCCGCGTAGTTCAGCAGCGCGCCGGCCGCGCCCAGCGCGGCACCCAGCCCGGCACAGCCGAACGGGTCCAGGCTGGCCACGCCCAGCTGCTCGCGCAGCCGGCGCGTGCCGGCGTCCTGGTCGAAATGCCATTCGGGCAGGCGGGTACGCGCGCACGCCAGCGCGGGCAGCTCGATGCCATCGGCATACAGCAGCTCGGCCGGGCGGATGCGCTCCAGCTCGCGGCCCAGCTGCGCTGCTTCGCATTCCATCAGGCGCAGCTCGCCGCTGGCCAGGTTCAGCCATGCCAGCCCGGTCTTGCTGACGCCGCGGCGCGTGGTCTGCTGGTGCACCGCCATCAGGAAGGTATCGGCCTTGTCCGGCAGCAGCGCGGCGTCGGTGAGCGTGCCCGGGGTGACGATGCGCACCACCTTGCGCTCCACCGGCCCCTTGCTGGTGGCCGGGTCGCCGATCTGCTCGCAGATCGCCACGGATTCGCCCAGCTTCACCAGGCGCGCCAGGTACTGGTCCGCCGAGTGGAAGGGGATACCGGCCATGCGGATCGGCACCCCATTGGAGGCGCCGCGCGCGGTCAGCGTGATGTCGAGCAGGCGCGCGGCCTTTTCGGCATCGTCGTGGAAGAGTTCGTAGAAGTCACCCATGCGGTAGAACAGCAGGGTGTCGGGGTGGTCTGCCTTGATGCGCAGGTATTGCTGCATCATTGGCGTGTGGCGGCTTGCGGCCGAATCTGCCTGCGCCTGTTCCGGGTCGGTTTTCTTCTGCAATCCCATTGCCATTCAGCCTGTCTGGCGGTGGGCCTGCGTGATGCCGCCCGCTCCGCTCGGATCGCCGCCTTGCGCAAGCCGGATAGCGGCCGCGCGGGGCGTCCGGGCGGTCATCCGACGGCCCGGGGCCGGGGCGCGAAGGGGCGTTTTCGAATATGGACGATATGGTACAGCACGGGGCAGCGGTTGCCGCGCCGCGCGGGCCGGAGCCGGCCCGGCGGCGGGGTCAGCGGCGTGCCGTCAGCGGAACACCAGCACCGGCACGTCGCTGTGTGTCAGTACCTTCTGCGTCTCGCTGCCCAGCAGCAGCCCGCTGATGCCCTTGCGGCCGTGCGAGGCCATGAAGATGACGTCGCAACCGAGGTCCCGCGCGGCGTTGATGATGCCGTGATACGGGGCGCTGGCGGCCGAGACGTGGCCCGCGCAGGGGACGCCGGCCATTGCCGCCGCGGCCTCGATCTTGACCAGTTCCTGGCGCGCCAGTGCTTCCACGCGTTGCTGGAACACTTCGCGCCGCTCATGGGTGCTGTCGCTGCCCACCATGTAGGGGTAGGTCTCCACGCACATGTAGGGCGTCAGGCGCGCGGAGGCGGTGCGGGCAAACTGGATGGCGGCGGACACGGCCTTGTGGGAAAGCTCGGAACCGTCGACGGGCAGCAGGATGTGCTTGAACATAGGGGCCTTGGTAAAGGGAAAACGGAAGAAGTGCGGGAGTAGGGGGCGAAGTTCAATTGGCCAGCGCGCGCCCCACGATCAGCGGGTCGGGCTGCCCGATGGCAGTGGTGTCCCGGTTGCCGTAGGGGAAGCGCGACAGGATGGCGCGCAGCGCATTGAGCCGCGCGCGCTTCTTGCAGTCCGAGCGGATGACCGTCCACGGCGCATCGGCGGTGTCGGTGTGGGCGAACATGGCCTCCTTGGCCTGGGTGTATTCGTCCCATTTGTCCAGCGAGGCAAGGTCGACCGGGCTCAGCTTCCATTGCTTGAGCGGGTGGATCTCGCGCTCGCGGAAGCGCCGGCGCTGTTCCTTCTGGCTGACCGAGAACCAGAACTTGAACAGGTGGATGCCGCTGCGCACCAGATGCCGCTCGAAGTCCGGCGCCTGCTGCAGGAAGTCCTGGTATTCGCGCTGCGAGCAGAAGCCCATCACGTGCTCAACGCCGGCGCGGTTGTACCAGGAGCGGTCGAACAGCACGATCTCGCCGGCCGACGGCAGGTGCTGCACATAGCGCTGGAAGTACCATTGCCCGCGCTCGGCCTCGGTGGGTTTTTCCAGCGCCACCACGCGCGCGCCGCGCGGGTTCATGTGTTCCATGAAGCGTTTGATGGTGCCGCCCTTGCCGGCGGCGTCGCGCCCTTCGAATACGATTACCACGCGCTGGCCGGTCTCGCGCACCCAGGCCTGGAACTTGAGCAGCTCCACCTGCAGGCGGTACTTCTGCTTTTCATAATTGCGCCGCGACATCAGGTTCTGGTACGGGTACGCGCCTTCGCGCCAGCCCGCGGACAGCTCGTCGTCCGGGTGGCGCTTGCGGCCGGCCTGCCACGCGGCGGGATCGCCTTCGAGGATCAGGCTGCGCAGCTGCGCGGCCTCGTCGGGCGCCAGGCCGTCAAGCAGCGTGCGCATGGCGTCGAGCATGTCGGCGCCGTTGCCTGCGCGGCTGGCCAGGATGTCCTGCATGCTGCTGGCCGCCAGCTGCACCGAGGCGTCGACGGCGCTGTCGACTTCGTTGCGCTGGGCTGAAAGCGCCGAGTTGGTGGGCAGCACGTCACCCCTGGCCGTGGCGCGGGCACGTGGCGCGGTGGCGGTGTGGGAGGATTGGATGGTGTCGCGATCTGTCATCTGCGGTCCTCCGTCAGGCTGCGGTGTTGCGCAGGATCGCGTAGAGCTGGTCCTTGAGCAGGAGTTTCTCTTTCTTCAGCCGCTCGATCTCGAAGGTGGAGGCCGGCACCAGCCCCGACTCCATGTTGTGGATTTCCTGGTCCAGCGCGTTGTGGCGGTGGAACAGGCGCGCGAAGCGGGCATCCTGGGTCTTCAGGGTGGTGATCTGGTCGCGGTATTCGGGAAACATGCTGGCTCTCCTGATGGATCCGCGCGCACGGGGCGTGGCGCATGGTTTCATTTTGGGGAGGGCAGGGT
>NZ_JBYTAH010000088.1:0-25415 GCF_058787975.1 Cupriavidus sp. FW305-26 | reverse complement strand
GGTGCGAATAGGGAATGGATGCGGGCGGTCAGCCGGCGCTATGAGTGGGTGGGCGCTGTGCGCCGCCGTTGCCGGTCAGCCAGCGCGCAAACGCGAGCAGGTCGTCGTGCACTTGCGTGCCCGGCGGCAGGGCGCCCTGGTCGAGGGTCTTCTGGCCCTTGCCGCTGCGTACCAGGTGCGGCGCGCAACCGACCGCCACGCCGGCTTCCAGGTCGCGCAGCGAATCGCCAACGATGGGCACGCCGCGGAGCTCGATGCCGAAGCGCTCGCTGATCTGCTCCAGCATGCCGGGCTTGGGCTTGCGGCAGTCGCAGCCGTCCGCGGCGGTATGGGGGCAGAAGAACACCGCGTCGACGCGCCCGCCCAGGCGCGCGAGCAACGTGTGCATCTTCTCGTGCATGGCGTTGAGCGCGCTCATCTCGAACAGCCCGCGGCCGATGCCGGACTGGTTGCTGGCGAGGACCACGCGGTAGCCGGCCTGGTTCAGCGCGGCGATGGCCTCCAGGCTGCCGTCGATCGGCACCCATTCATCGGGCGTCTTGATGAACTGGTCGCTGTCGAGGTTGACCACCCCGTCGCGGTCCAGGATGACAAACTTGGGCGGCGTCTGCGGCATGTGCGGCTCCGGTGGCTGAGATCAGGCGGCCAGCTTGGAGATGTCGGCCACGCGGTTGGCCATCGCGTGCAGCGAAGCCAGCAGCGCCAGGCGGTTGGCGCGCAGCTGCGCATCCTCGGCCATCACCATCACATCATTGAAGAAGCGGTCGACGGCATCGCGCAGCTGGGCCAGGTCGCGCAGCGCGGCGGTGAAATCGCCGCTGGCGAAGGCGGCTTCCACGGCCGGGCGCACGCGCTCGATGGCGGCGTGCAGCGCGCCTTCGGCCTCTTCCCGGAACAGCGCCGGATCGACCGCGCCGACTGGCTCGGTGTTCTTGCGCAGGATGTTGGTGATGCGCTTGTTGGCGGCGGCCAGGGCCTCGGCCTCGGGCAGCGCGGCAAAGGTGCGCACGGCTTCCATGCGGCCCAGGATGTCGTGCAGCTGGTCCGGGCGCAGGCTGACCACGGCCTCGACTTCGTTGGTGGTGTAGCCCTTGTCCTTCAGGTAGCCGCGCACGCGGTCGTACAGGAAGTCGGCGATTGCGTCGGGTGCCGGCTTGACTGCAGCGATGCCGGCAAAGGCCTGCTGCGTCAGCGCCAGCAGCGACGACAGCGACAACGCCAGCGGCTTTTCGATCAGCATGCGCAGGATGCCCAGCGCATGGCGGCGCAGTGCGAACGGATCCTTCTCGCCGGTGGGCTGCAGGCCGATGCCCCAGATCCCGACCAGGGTCTCGAGCTTGTCGGCCAGCGCCACGGCGGTGCTGACCGCGCCTGCGGGCAGCGCATCGCCGGCAAAGCGCGGACGGTAGTGTTCGGAGCAGGCCAGTGCCACGTCTTCGGCTTCGTCGTCGTGGCGGGCATAGTACGTGCCCATGGTGCCCTGCAGCTCGGGGAACTCGCCGACCATGTCGGTCAGCAGGTCGGCCTTGGCCAGTTCGGCGCCGCGCATCGCGGCGGCCTTGTCGGTCGGCACGCCGCTGCCGTTGAGGGCGTCAGCGATATGGCCGGCGATCTGCTGCAGGCGCTGCACGCGGTCCAGCTGGGTGCCGATCTTGTTGTGGTAGACCACGCTGGCCAGCTGCGGCACGCGCGACGCCAGCGTCTTCTTGCGGTCCTGGTCGAAGAAGAACTTGGCATCGGCCAGGCGCGGGCGCACCACGCGCTCGTTGCCGGTGATGATCGACTGCGGCGTCTCGGTGGCCAGGTTCGACACGATCAGGAAGCGGTTGCGCAGGTGGCCGTCGGCATCGGTCAGCGCAAAGTACTTCTGGTTGGTCTGCATGGTCAGGATCAGGCATTCCTGCGGCACCGCCAGGAAGGCTTCCTCGAAATGGCAGGCATAGACCACCGGCCATTCCACCAGCGAATTGACTTCATCGAGCAGCGACTCGGGCATGATCACCTGGTCGGCGCCGGCTTCCTTGAGCAGCTCGGCGCGCATGCGCTCGCGGCGCTCGGCGTAGCTGGCGACCACGTGGCCGGCGGATTCCAGCCGCTGCGCATAATCATTGGCATGCGCGATCTCGATCACGCCATGCGACAGGAAGCGGTGGCCCTGGGTCAGGTTGCTGGCCTGCAGCCCCAGCAGCGTCACCGGCAGGATCTCGGCGCCGAACAGTGCGATCAGGCTGTGCGCCGGGCGCACGAAATGCACGGTGCTGCCGTCCGGGCGCTGGTAGCTCATGACCTTGGGGATCGGCAGCTTCGCAATGGTGTCTTCCAGCGCTGCCTGCACCGCGGCAGCCAGTTCGGCGCCGCGCGCGGTATAGCGGTAGAAGAAGGCCTCGGCCTTGCCGTCGGAGGCGCGCTCCAGCGACTGCCAGTCGATCTCGGCAACGCCGACCGACTTGGCCAGCGCAGCCAGCTTCTTGGCCAGCGGCGCGGTGGGCTCGCCGTTGGCGTCCAGCGCCACCGACAGCGGCAGGACCTTCTCGCGCTGCTCGCGGTCCGGCGCGCTGCGGCGCACGCCCGACACCAGCGCGGCCAGGCGGCGCGGGGTGGCGAACGGCGTCACGGTGGCGCCCGGCTCAAGCAGGTCGCGCTCGCCCAGGCCGGCGAACAGGCCCTGCGCGAAGGCGTCGCCCAGGCGCGCCAGCGCCTTGGGTGGCAGCTCTTCGGTGAACAGTTCGATCAGCAGCGAGTCGGTCATGGGTTGCGACATGAATCGTATCCAACAGGTTGTAGCGCGCGCCGCTTGTCAGCAGCGCGGCGAAAGATTAGGTTCCACTCCGGACAGCAGCCACAGGCCGTTCTGTTGCCGGAATTGCAGCGTGGTGTAGGCGCATTGCGCGGCCGCCGCGGCGCTGGCCGCGCCGTTGCTGCCGCCGCGGCTGCCTGCAGCCGGGAAGCGTGCGTCGATGCGGCGCAGGCGCTTGTCGTAGCGGATCTCGTCGATGCGCCCGCCCACCCAGAAATCGATCTTCGGCGGCAGCTGCGCCGCCGAATAGTAAGTCTTGACCGTGCGGCGGGTGCGGCCGTTGCGGGTCTCCATCTCCACCCACGTCAGCGGGTAGCGGATCGCGCTTTCATAGGCGCGCAGCGGCACGCGGTGCCACCCCAGGTCGCGCTGGCCGGACAGGTCGCACGAGAACGAGCGCACCAGCTGCGCCCACTGGTCGAGCGCGTTCAGCGACGGGCGCCATTGGCGCGCCATGGCCAGCTGCAGCGCCTGCGGATCGGCCTCGCACACATTGCTCAGTTCGGCCGGCAGCATCAGCACCTGCGCGCTGGGTGCCGCCTGCGCGCGCGCGCCGATGGCATTGCCGGCGGCGGCGAGCGCGGCGATCGCCATGGCGCAGCACAGCGCGCTGCGCGCCAGTTGCGTCATGCCCGGGCTCCGCCGTTGCCGCACATCGGGAAGCCGAGGGCCTCGCGCGAGTCGTAGTAGGCCTGCGCCACCTGGCGCGACAGGTTGCGGATGCGGCCGATATACGCCGCGCGCTCGGTCACCGAGATCGCGCCGCGCGCGTCCAGCAGGTTGAAGGTGTGGGCGGCCTTGAGCACCTGCTCGTAGGCGGGCAGCGCCAGGCGCGTGCCGGCGGCCTGGCCTTCCTCGGCGCCATCGCCGTTGCCCATCAGCCGCTTGGCTTCGCCTTCGTGCTCGGCGAAATGGCGGAACAGGATCTCGGTGTTGCTGTGCTCGAAGTTGTAGGTCGACTGCTCGACTTCGTTCTGGTGGTACACGTCGCCATAGGTCAGGCGGCGCGTCTCGCCGTTCTCGACCCACTCGGTCCAGATCAGGTCATAGACGTTCTCGACCTTCTGCAGGTACATCGCCAGGCGTTCGATGCCGTAGGTGATCTCGCCGGTGATGGGCTTGCAGTCGATCCCGCCCACCTGCTGGAAGTAGGTGAACTGCGTCACTTCCATGCCGTTGAGCCAGACTTCCCAGCCTAGGCCCCAGGCGCCCAGCGTGGGGTTCTCCCAGTCGTCCTCGACGAAGCGGATGTCGTTCTGCTTCAGGTCCAGGCCGAGCGCCTCGAGCGAGCCCAGGTACAGCTCCAGGATGTTCTCCGGCGCGGGCTTGAGCACCACCTGGTACTGGTAGTAGTGCTGCAGGCGGTTGGGGTTCTCGCCATAGCGGCCGTCCTTGGGGCGGCGCGACGGCTGCACGTAGGCGGCACGCCACGGCTCGGGGCCGAGCGCGCGCAGGAAGGTGTGTACGTGGGATGTGCCGGCGCCGACCTCCAGATCGATGGGTTGCAACAGCGCGCAGCCCTGCCGGTCCCAATAGGCCTGCAGGGTCAGAATCATTTGTTGGAAGGTCAGCATATGAAGACTAGGTAGAGGCACCCGGGCGCGGTCGCGGCGCCCGGCATGCAGGCCGCGCGGCGCGTGCCGGAGCCGGCGCATGCGGATTTTGCCAAACCCTGAATTCTATCGGCTTTTTGGCGAGGCGCCCCGTTTGGCGGGGCCGGCTAGGTCACGCACCGATGGTGGAGGATGTCCGCCAATGTCGGTCCTACGCAACGCATCGGGAAAATACCGAGGCGGATTTCAGGTTTGGCCGCTGCTGGCCGATAACGTTTTTGTATACAGTATGAGTAAGCAACCCGTTTCAGAGCGTTGCGATTGACAGTCCGTGCCGGCATGGCGGGCACGGCGGCTGCTGGCTGGCACCGCAGTAGCCGTTTGTCGGTAACTGATTATTGATGGGGACTTGGCATCATGGCACTTCTTTCTCGCAAACCTTACCTGGTCGCAATCGCGGTCATGATCGCCGCGGCCACCGTGTCCGTGGCGACCGGGCTGCTGAACTGAACCGGCTGGCGCCCACCTGAGGCGCCACCACCGGCACCGCAATCCAGCGCCGGACGGTGGCGGCGATCCCGCCGGGTCCGGTGCCTGCGCCAGCCTGTGCCTTCAGCCTGCACCGCGCAGCTTGCGCACACGCCAGGCAGCAAGCCCCAGCACCAGTGCAAACAGCGCCAGCACCGGCGCGTTCCCCCAGCGGATATAGGGCGTCAGCCCCTGCATGCCCTGCACCTCGGCCGCCAGCGTGCCGACCGTGAAGGTCGGCAGGCGTTGCTGCACCGAGCCGTCCGGACGCACCACCGCGGTCATGCCGGTATTGGTCGAGCGCAGCATCGGCCGGCGCGTTTCCAGTGCGCGCATGCGCGAGATCTGCAGGTGCTGGTCCAGCGCGATGGTGTCGCCGAACCATGCCAGGTTGGTCAGGTTGGCCAGGACATTGGCCGGCGCCGGCTGCTGGCGCAGCGTCTGCGCGATCTCCTCGCCGAACAGATCCTCGTAGCAGATATTGGGCGCCACGCGCACGCCGCGCACCGGCAGCGAGGCCTGATCGAGCCCGCCGCGGCGGAAGTCGCCCAGCGGCATCTTCATCATGTCGACGAACCAGCGGAACCCCAGCGGGATGAATTCGCCGAACGGCACCAGGTGGTGCTTGTTGTAGCGGTACAGGCGTTCGGTCTCGGGGCCCAGGCCGAAGACGCTGTTGGTGAAGTCCACCGGCGAGTCGGCGCCGGCGGCGCCGAACAGCACCGTGGTGCCGCTGGCCAGCGCGTAGTCGCGCACCGCCACGGCCACGTCGACCGGCAGCTCCTGCAGGATGACCGGGAACGCGGTTTCCGGCGTGACCACGAGGTCGGCCGGCGCGGCGGTGATCATGTCGCGGTACAGCTCGATCGAGCGCTGGATGCCGGCGGGCTCGAACTTGATGTCCTGGGCCACGTTGCCTTGCAGCAGCCGCACCGACAGCGGCTTGCCGGCGGGCGTGGTCCAGGCCAGCGGCGCCAGCGCGGCGCCCGCGGCGGGCAGGGCCAGTGCCAGTGCCAGGGCGCCCAGCGCCCGGCCGCGCTCGCCGCGACCCAGCCCGCGTACTGCAGCCGCCAGCAGTGCCGCCACCGCGGCTGCCAGCGCGCCGATGCCGTACACGCCAAGCAGCGGCGCGAAGCCGGCCAGCGGGCCATCGGCATGGGCATATCCGCCCGACAGCCACGGGAAGCCGGTAAACACCACGCCGCGCAGCCATTCGGTGAGTCCCCAGGCAGCGCCGAAGGCCAGCGGCGCCAGCAGCGTGGCCCGGGGCAGGCGCGCCGTCAGCCGATGCCACAGCGCGCCGGCCAGTGCCGGGTAGAGCGACAGGAAGCCCGAGAACAGCACCACCGCGAGCGCGGCCATCCACGCCGGCATCTCGCCGTAGACGTGCATGCTGATATAGAGCCACCAGATGCCGGACAGGAACCAGCCCAGCCCGAAGGCATAGCCAGTGGCGGCGGCCAGGCGCGCGCGCGGCGCGTCGGCCATCAGCGCGGCCAGGCCGGCCAGCGACAGGATCTGCAGCCACCACCAGTCATGGGGGGCAAAGGCTTGCGTATGGGCGATGCCGAGCACGCCGGCCAGCAGCAGCCGCGCCATGGTCGCCGTGCGCGAATGCGCGCGCGTGCCAGGCACGCCCGCCGGGGCGGCGTCGGCAGCGGCGGCGCCGTTGAGGATCGGGGCGGAACGCTTCATGCGCCGGCCGCGCCCGCGTTGTCGCCGTTGGATTCCCGGTGCACCTGCAGCAGGTGCACCTGGCGCGCGTCGGCGCGCAGCACTTCGAAGCGGATCGGCGGCAGGGTGATGACCTCGCCGCGGTGGGGCACGTGGCCCACGTGGTTGGACAGCAGCCCGCCCACGGTATCGACATCGTGGTCGGAGAAGGCGGTGCCGAAGGCGTCGTTGAACTGGGCGATCTCGGTCAGGCCGTGCACGCGCCAGCTGCCGTCGGGCATCGGCAGGATATTGTCCTGGTCTTCGTCCAGGTCGAACTCATCCTCGATGTCGCCGACGATCTGCTCCAGCACGTCCTCGATCGTCACCAGGCCTGCCACGCCGCCATACTCGTCGACGACCATGGCGATATGGTTGCGGTTGATGCGGAAGTCGCGCAGCAGGATGTTCAGGCGCTTGGACTCGGGGATGAACACCGCCGGGCGCAGGGTCTCGCGCAGGTCGAAGGCGGGGTCGGTGTAGTAGCGCAGCAGGTCCTTGGCCAGCAGGATGCCGATGATGTTGTCACGGCTGCCTTCATAGACCGGGAAGCGCGAGTGCGCGGTCTGCTGCATGAAGGGGATGAACGCCTCCGGGGCATCCGCGATATTGACCATATCCATCTGCGCGCGCGGCACCATGATGTCGCTCGCGGTCAGTTCGGAGACCTGGAACACGCCCTCGATCATCGACAGCGAGTCGGCGTCGATCAGGTTGCGCTCATGCGCTTCCTGGAGCACTTCGAGCAATTCCGCGCGGGTGTCCGGCTCGGGGGAAATCAGGTCTGACAGGCGTTCGAGAAGCGATCTGGGCCGATCGGCCTGCTTCAGGTAAGCGGGCTTCGAACTGGGATAAGGGTCGTTCATTTCGCGGCGAGCGCGTGGTGGAGATCGTCTGAAGGATACACTAAAAGCCTGGCCGTCCCGTGACGGCGGGCGGTGGCCTGCGACAATATGTGCAGCAGGCGGCGCCCGGTCGGCGCCGCCCGTGAGAAAGGAATTACGCGGGGATCACGCGGTGCGATCGCCCTGGTAAGGGTCGGCGTAACCGAGCGCCTGCAGCGTTTCGGTCTCGATCGCCTCCATTTCCTCGGCCTCGGCGTCTTCCTCGTGCTCGTAGCCTTGCGCATGCAGCACGCCGTGCACGATCAGGTGCGCATAGTGCGCTTCCAGCGGCTTGCGCTGCTCGCGCGCTTCGGTTTCCACCACCGGGCAGCAAAGCACGATATCGCCCGTGACCGGGTCTTCCTCGTTCTCCGCATAGGCAAAGGTCAGCACATTGGTGGCGTAATCCTTGCCGCGATAGGTGCGGTTCAACGTGCGGCCCTCTTCCTCATCGACGAAGCGGATGGTCAGCGCGGCGTCGGCATACAGCGCCGACTTGACCCAGGTCTCGATCTTGCGGCGCGGCGGCAGGCCGGCGCGCTTGCCGACGCCGTCGCCGTTCTGGATCTCGAGTTCGAGTCCGGGCGGGGTGGCCGGCGTGCCGGTGGTGGTGACCACCGGCGTGGCGGTCACGGCCACCGACAGCGAGTCATGGTTGTCCGGGCGCACCAGCAGGCCAGCCTGCTGGTTGGTGTCGGTGTGCTCGGCCAGCAGCGCGACCACGCCGTCGGCGGCCTGCGACAGGTCCAGCGTCAGGCTGCGGCCGTCGGGCAACTGCACGCGCAGCGCGTGCGCGGCGCTCTTGCGCGCGCGGCCGTCGCCGTCGAACAGGGTCAGGCTCACGGCGGAAGACTTGGATTTCTGGGATTTCAATTAAGCGTCCTTGTGCTGGGCGTGGTATTCGTCATAGGCATCGACGATGCGGGCCACCAGCGGATGGCGCACCACGTCGATGCTGGTAAAGCGGGTGCAGGCAATGCCGCGCACGTCGCGCAGCACGTGCAGCGCCTCCACCAGGCCGCTCTTCTGCCCCCTGGGCAGGTCGATCTGGGTGGTGTCGCCGGTGATCACCGCCTTGGAGCCGAAGCCGATGCGCGTGAGGAACATCTTCATCTGCTCGGGCGTGGTGTTCTGCGCCTCGTCCAGGATGATGAAGGCATGGTTCAGCGTGCGCCCGCGCATATAGGCCAGCGGCGCGATCTCGATCATCTGGCGCTCGAACATCTTCTGCGTGCGGTCGAAGCCAAGCAGGTCGTACAGCGCGTCATACAGCGGGCGCAGGTAGGGGTCGACCTTCTGCGCCAGGTCGCCAGGCAGGAAGCCCAGGCGCTCGCCGGCTTCCACCGCCGGGCGCGTCAGCACGATGCGCTTGACCGCGTCGCGCTCCAGCGCATCGACCGCGCACGCCACTGCCAGGTAGGTCTTGCCGGTGCCGGCCGGGCCGACACCCAGCGTCAGGTCGTGCGACAGGATATTGCGCAGGTAGTCGCGCTGCGCCACGGTGCGGCCCTGCAGGCCGGTGCGGCGCGTGTGCAGCACCGGCGATTCGTCGCCGATCTCGCGCTCTTCGACATTGTCGCCGTTGCCGGGCAGGTAGCTGCCATGCGCGGACAGCTGGCGCGTTTCCACCAGGCCCAGCTGCACGTCGTCGATCGACAGCGGCGTGCGCGCCTGGTTGTAGAAGCGCTCCAGCGCCGTTGCCGCATCCTGCGCGTTGCCGCCGCGCACCGTCATGCGGTGGCCACGGCGCTGGATGTTCACGTCCAGCGCCTGCTCGATCTGGCGCAGGTTCTCGTCGAGCGGCCCGCACAGGTTCTGCAGCCGGGTGTTGTCGTCCTTGGGGGCGACGAATTCTGCGGAAGGGATTTTCATCGGTAGGCGATGGCCTCGCTGGATGGTGCCTGGTTACTGCCGAACCACGATCTCGCCGCGCAGCGAGTGCGGGAAGGCCTGCGTGATGCTGACATCGACCAGCTGGCCGACCAGCCGGTCGCGGCCTGCCTGCGGCACGCCCGGCAGCGCAAAGTTGACCACGCGGTTGTTCTCGGTGCGCCCGTGCAGCTCGGTCGGATCCTTGCGCGCGGGGCCTTCCACCAGGATGCGCTGCACCGTGCCGACCATGTTCTGGCTGATGCGCTGCACGTTTTCCTCGATGGTGGCCTGCAGGCGCTGCAGCCGGCGCAGCTTGACCTCGTGCGGGGTGTCGTCGTGCAGGTTGGCAGCGGGCGTGCCCGGGCGGGGGCTGAAGATGAACGAGAACGAGGTGTCGTAGCCGATCTCTTCGATCATCGCCATCAGCTTCTCGAAGTCGGCATCGGTCTCGCCGGGGAAGCCGACGATAAAGTCCGAAGACATCGACATATCCGGGCGCAGCACGCGCAGCTTGCGGATGATGCTCTTGTACTCCAGCACGCTGTAGCCGCGCTTCATCGCCATCAGGATGCGGTCGGACGCATGCTGCACCGGCAGGTGCAGGTGGTTGACCAGCTTGTCGCAGCGGCCGTACAGCTCGACCAGGCGCGAGGTGAATTCCTTCGGGTGGCTGGTGGTGTAGCGGATGCGCTCGATGCCGGGGATCTCGGCCACGTACTCGATCAGCAGCGCAAAGTCGGCGATCTCGGTGGTGTCGCCCATCTTGCCGCGGTAGGCGTTGACGTTCTGGCCCAGCAGCGTGACTTCACGCACGCCCTGTTCGGCCAGGCCGGCGACTTCGGCCAGCACGTCCTCGAACGGGCGCGACACTTCCTCGCCGCGGGTATAGGGCACCACGCAGTAGCTGCAGTACTTGGAGCAGCCTTCCATGATCGAGACAAAGGCGCTCGGGCCTTCGACGCGTGCCGGCGGCAGGTGATCGAACTTCTCGATCTCGGGGAAGGAGATATCCACCTGCGACTGGCCGGTGCGCTGGCGGCGCGCGATCAGGTCGGGCAGGCGGTGCAGCGTCTGCGGGCCGAACACCACGTCGACATAGGGTGCGCGCGAGACGATGCTGGCGCCTTCCTGGCTGGCCACGCAGCCGCCCACGCCGATCACCAGGTCGGGTTTGACGGCCTTGAGCGCCTTCATCCGGCCCAGTTCCGAGAACACCTTCTCCTGCGCCTTCTCGCGCACCGAGCAGGTGTTGAACAGGATCACATCGGCGTCTTCGACGTTGTCGGTGGGTTCCAGCCCCTGGCTGGCGTTGAGGACGTCGACCATCTTGTCCGAGTCGTACTCGTTCATCTGGCAGCCGTACGTCTTGACGAAAACTTTCTTCATATGCCGATCTCAGTGGTTGACCTGGGGGCATCAGGGTGTTGCAACAACACGGCCGGCGCGTGGGGCACGCCGGTCGCACTTCCGGGGGACTACGATTTCTTCTTCAGCGCCTTCTGTTCCGGCTCGCTCAGCACCCAGGCGGTCAGCAACTGGCCGTACAGGTCCAGCTTGTACCGCACCGGCAGCTTCTGGCCCGCCACCGCGGCACTGGCCAGCAACTGGTTGTCGGAGCCGAACAGGCGCAGGCCCGGCGCCACGCCGACGGTCTTGCCGTCGAGCGTGGCCGTCTGCGGGGCACCGGCAGACGGCGTGGCGATAACGAGCCTGGCCGCCTGCGCATCGTCCGGGATCGCCCGCACCGGCTGGGCCATCGCGCTTGCCGCACCGAGCAGCAGGGCGGCGGCGCAGGCCAGCGCTGGCAACAGCCTGCGGGCGCGCCCGGGTTGGACAGACTCCGGCGCCTCGCGGCGCGCATCACGACCTGCTGGCATGGGGGAGAACTCCGACAAATGGGACGACGCGTTCGGGGGAATGGCCCAAAGGCGGGCGCAACCCGGCATTTTACCCCGCTGGCGGCCTGGCCGGGTCGGCGATGCGGCGGGGCTCAGAACAGGCAGGATGCCTCTTGCAGCACACGCTGCTTGGACACCGTGCCCATCAGTTCGCGGCCGGCGCTGTCGCGCACCAGCGGGATGCGGTTGATGCCGTGCTCGGCAAACACCGCCAGGGCGTCGCGCAGGCGCGAATCCGGCGTCAGCGCGGGGAAGTCGCGCTCGGCCAGCGCCAGCACGTCGTCCGCGGCGCCCTCGCGCTGGGCGCGCTGCAGCGCATGGATTGACAGCGCGCCCAGCAGGCGGCCATCCGCTTCGACCAGATAGAGGTAGCGCGTGCCGGTCTCGGCAAACTTGTCGGCTGCGGCCGACAGGGTGGCGTTGGGGTCGAGCACGGTATCGGTCGGGTCGCACAGGCCCGCCAGCGTCAGCGTGCGGGCGTGTTCGGCCGCGGCCGAGGCCTGCGCGCGCTCGGCGATCACGCTGTACAGCGACAGCGTCTGGCAGCGTGACGCGGTGTAGTACGCCGCCACTGCGCCGATCATCGACGGCAGCAGCAGCGCGGGCGCCAGCGTCATCTCGAACACCATCAACACCGACATCAGCGGCGCCTGGCTGGTGGCCGCCAGGAACGCGCTCATGCCCACCAGCGGCAGCAGCGGCGCCGCAGCGGCCGCCGTGCCCTGCATGCCGATGGCCAGCAACTGCCCGAGCGCCGCCCCCACGAACAGCGACGGCGTGAACACGCCGCCGACCGCCCCCGAGCCCATGCTGATCACCGTAGCCACCAGCTTGGCCAGCAGCACGCCGGCCACCGGCACGCTCAGCGGCTGCTCCTGCAGGATGGTCTGGATGGTGGAATAGCCGTTGCCAACCACCTCGGGCACCGCCATCGCGAGCACGCCGACCAGCGCCCCGCCCAGCGTCAGCCGGGCCACCGGGCCGCCAGGCATCGCTGCAAAGCGGCTGCGCGCAAAGCCCGCCGCACGCATGAACAGCGCGCCCGCAATGCCGGCGGCCACGCCCAGCGCGGCCGCGGCCAGCAGGATGTGCGGGCGCAGGTCGGGGGCGATATCCAGGCCCGGGTAGAGCGGCTGCAGGCCGCCGTGCCACTGGCTGACCATGGCACCGGCCACCGAAGCCAGGAAGAGCGGCATCAGGCGCTGCACCGCGAGCGCCCCGAACACCACTTCGGCAACGAAGACGGCAGCGGAGAAGGGGGTGTGATAAACGGTGGCAAGGCCCGCCGCGGCCCCGCAGGCGGTCAGCATGCGGCGCATGTTCGAGCCGCCGCCGCGTTCCAGCCGGGTCGACGGGAACAGCGAGCCGCACAGCGCCGCCAGCTGGATCATCGCGCCTTCCTTGCCGACCGAGCTGCCGCTGACGATCGAGAAAAACGACGAGAGCGCGCGCAGCAAGGTGATCCGCACCGGCAGGCGGCCGCTGCCGTTGGCCACCGCTTCCATGTAGTCGGTGGCGCCGCCGTGGCTGCCGGCCAGGCGATTGGCCAGCACCAGCAGGCTGCCCGCCAGCGCGCCGCCCACGGCCGGCACCACCACACGCCACGCCAGCGCCAGCGTGGCGAATACGGCGACCACGTCGGCATGGCTGGAAAACAGGACCACGCCCGCGCCATCCAGCGCCTCCTTGAACAGCGTGGTGGCAATGGCCGCGACGATCCCGACCGGGATGGCCGCGAACAGGGTGACTTCCTGGTCTTCGAGGAAACGCAAGCGCATGGCGGCTTTCCGGGGCACATGTGGAGCGGGTGCGGAGCCGGAGAGGGGCGGGCAGAGGCTGTCATGATAGCGCAGCGCCACCCGCGCAGACCCGATGTGCGCCGGCGCGCATGCGGGGCCGCGCGCGGTGCAGAACCCGCTGGTCCCGGACTGGTACACTACCGCTCTTTCCTTCGCGGGCGGGCCGGTGCCCTGCCATGCCGGCTTCCCGGCGTTCGCGTTCCGATTCCGATCCGATTACCAGGAGCCATCCGGCGTTTGGCGCACCGCGTGCGCAGCGATGGCCCAAGCAGCAATTCATGTCTTTTTCTGAACTCGGCTTGTCCGACAAGATTGTGCGTGCCGTGGCCGAACAGGGTTACACCACGCCGACTCCCATCCAGGCCCAGGCGATCCCCGCCATCCTCAAGGGCGGCGACCTGCTCGCCGGCGCGCAGACCGGCACCGGCAAGACCGCCGGCTTTACGCTGCCGATGCTGCAGCTGCTGTCCGACTCCGCGGCGCGCGGCGCCAATGGCGCGCAGCGTCCGGCCCGCCTGCCGGTGCGCGCACTGGTGCTGACGCCCACGCGCGAACTGGCCGCCCAGGTCGAGGAGAGCGTGCGCAACTACGGCAAGTACCTGCGCCTGCGCTCGATGGTGATGTTCGGCGGCGTCGGCATCAATCCGCAGATCGAGCAGCTCAAGCGCGGCGTCGAGATCGTCGTGGCCACGCCCGGCCGCCTGCTGGACCACGTGTCCCAGCGCACCATCGACCTGTCGCAGGTGGAACTGCTGGTGCTGGACGAAGCCGACCGCATGCTCGACATGGGCTTCATCCACGATATCCGCAAGATCCTCAACGTGCTGCCGGCCAAGCGCCAGAACCTGCTGTTCTCGGCGACGTTCTCCGACGACATCCGCGCGCTGGCAGACCGCCTGCTGAACAACCCGGCCTCGATCGAGGTGGCGCGGCGCAATACCACGGCCGAGACCGTGGACCAGCGCGTCTACCCGGTGGACCGCGAGCGCAAGCGTGAACTGCTGGCCCACCTGGTGCGTCAGCATGACTGGCACCAGGTGCTGGTGTTCACCCGCACCAAGCACGGCGCCAACCGCCTGGCCGAGCAGCTGACCAAGGACGGCCTGTCGGCACTGGCGATCCATGGCAACAAGAGCCAGTCGGCGCGCACGCGCGCGCTGTCGGAATTCAAGTCCGGCACGCTGCGGCTGCTGGTGGCAACCGATATCGCCGCGCGCGGCATCGATATCGACCAGCTGCCGCACGTGGTCAATTTCGACCTGCCCAACGTGCCCGAGGACTATGTGCACCGCATCGGCCGCACTGGCCGCGCCGGCGCCGAGGGCGAAGCGATCTCGCTGGTCTGCGTGGACGAGATTGCGCTGCTGCGCGATATCGAACGCCTGATCAAGCGCAAGCTCGAGCAGACTGTGCTGCCGGGCTTCGAGGTCGACCCGAGCATCGCACCCGAGCCGATCCAGAAGGGCCGCCAACAGCGTGGCGGTGGTGGCCAGGGGCAAGGACAAGGCCAGGGCCGCGGACGCGCCCAGGCGCGTCCGGCCGGCAACGAAGGTGAGGGCGCCCAGCGCCAGCGCCCGGCGCGCGAAGCGCAGGCTGCGCCGCGGCAAGCCCAGGGCGGCCAGCGCGGCAACGGTGCAGCCAACGGCAACCGTGGCGGCCAGCCCGCCGGCGGCGCGCGCAATCCCGCACCGCGCCGCGACGGCCAGGAGCCGGCGCGCCAGCAACGGGCCGCGGCGCAACCCGCGCGCCAGCCGCACGACGCGGCCCCGGCACCGGCGCGCAATCGCCGTCCGGCGCCGCAGGCCGCGCTGCTCGGCGGCAACCGCAAGCCGGCGCGCTGAGCGGGACAGGCTGACACCATGCACGCGTCCGACACCCCGGCCGACCCCGGCGTTCCCTACGCCGGCCTGACGCCGGAGCTGATGCTGGACGCGCTGGAAGGCGCCGGCCTGCGCCCCGACGGGCGCCTGCTGGCGCTCAACAGCTATGAGAACCGCGTCTGGCAGCTGGGCATCGAAGATGCCGCGCCGGTCATCGCCAAGTTCTACCGTCCGGGCCGCTGGACCGATGCGGCCATCCTGGAAGAACACGCCTTCGTGCAGCAACTGGCCGATGCCGAGATCCCGGCCGTGCCGGCCATGGTGCTGGCACCGGGCGCGGCTGGCACGCTGCTGCATCACGCCGGCTTCCGTTTCGCGGTATTCCCCCGCTGCGGCGGCCGCGAGCCGGCGCTGGACCGTTCCGACACGCTGACCTGGCTCGGCCGCTTCATCGGCCGCATCCACGCGCTGGGGGCGACGCAGCCCTACCAGGCGCGCCCGGCGCTAAATCTTGAAACCTTCGGCGTTGCCCCACGCGACTGGCTGCTCGCCAGCGGCTGCATTCCCGCCGACCTGCTGCCCGCATGGCAATCGGTGGCCGACCTGGCGCTGGACGGCGTGCGCCGCTGCTATGAGCGCGCCGGCGAGGTGCGCCTGCTGCGCACCCACGGCGACTGCCATCGCGGCAATGTGCTGTGGATCGGCGAGGACGACGCGCGCGGCGGCACCCATGGCGCAACGGGCCCGCATTTCGTTGACTTCGATGACAGCCGAATGGCGCCGGCGATCCAGGACATCTGGATGCTGCTCGAGGGCGACCGCGCGGCCATGCAGGACCAGCTGGCCGACATCGTTGCCGGCTATGAGGACTTCGCCGAATTCCAGCCGCGCGAACTGTGGCTGGTGGAAGCGCTGCGCACGCTGCGGCTGCTGCACTACAGCGCCTGGCTCGCCAGCCGCTGGGCCGACCCGGCCTTTCCGGCCGCGTTCCCTTGGTTCGGCACGGCGCGCTACTGGCAGGATCGCATCCTGGAACTGCGCGAACAGGTGGCGCTGATGGACGAAGCGCCCCTGTGGGGCGCCTGAGGTCTACCGGTCGGCGCCGCCAGGGCGCCGGTTTTCCACTACTTTGCTCAACCTTTCTTTTCCGGCGCCTTGACCAGCAGCACCGGGCACTCGGCCTGCGCCAGCACGCGGCCTGCGACTGAACCGATCACCGCATCGAAGAACGAACCGCGGCCATGCGTACCCATCACGATGGCCGCGGCGTCGACCGAGCGCGCACAGGCGACGATGCGCTCCGGCGCGAAGCCGTGCAGCGGGTGCCGCTCGAACGGCACCTTGGCTGCGGACAGGATCTCGCAGACCGTCGCCATGGCCTGCTCGCTGGCCTCCTTGTGCCAGTCATCGATGGTCTCCTTGCTGACAAAGGCGCGCACCTGGCCGCTTACTTCCGGCGCCACATGCACGACATGCACGGTGAAGCCGCTCTGCAGCAGCTTGCCTTCGGCGATAAAACGGGCCGCGGCGTCGCTGAAGGCCGAACCGTCGGTGGCGAGCACGATATTGGTCATGTTGGAAATCTCCTGGATGGGGGCTGTCGGCAGGCGGTGCGCCATGAGGCGGCACCGCCATCTGGAACCATCATGGCACCTAGTGTCCTGCCAGGACCCGATTTAGATCAAGTCGGATCGGATTTATCCGATTTCGCCGTGCGATAGCCGGCCGGCTGACGGATTCCGTCAAGCCGGCTGAAGCATTTGGCCATTGCCCCGTCAACGCCGTGGCGCGTAGCATGCTCCCGAGCCCCGCGGCAGGCATTGGCACGTCCGCGCTGCCGCAGGCACGGCCCATCCCATACCAATTCAATGCAAGCTGTCCCCCGGCCATGGCCCGGGCGGGCGGCGATTCCGGAGACGACGATCATGAGTGAGCGTGGCAACCTGCTGCCCCTGCGCGGTATCAAGGTGGTGGAATTCGAAGGCATCGGCCCCGGCCCGTTGTGCGGTGCGATGCTGGCTGGCCTGGGCGCCGAGGTCACGCTGGTGACCCGGCCGGTCGCGCCGGATGCCCGCCGCATCCTGCGCGGCCAGCCCGTGCCGCCTGAGATGGAGCTGGAGCACGGCAAGCGCGTGGTGCAACTGAACCTGAAGTCTGCGGACGACGTGGCCGCCGCACTGGACCTGGTGGCCGGCGCCGACGCGCTGATCGAAGGGCTGCGCCCGGGCGCGATGGAGCGCCTCGGCCTGGGCCCGAAGGCGTGCCATGCACGCAATCCGCGCCTGGTCTACGGGCGCATGACCGGTTGGGGCCAGACCGGCCCGCTGTCGCAAAGCGCCGGCCACGACCTCAACTACATCGCGCTGACCGGCCTCTTGTCGATGGCTGCGCGCGCAGGCTCACTGCCGATGGTGCCGCCGACCGTGATGGGCGATGCCACCGGCGCGCTTGGCCTGGCATTCGGCATCACCAGCGCCATCCTGAGCGCGCGCGCAAGCGGCGAGGGCTGCGTGGTGGATGCGGCCATCACCGATATCGTCGCCATGCTGGGCTCGCTGGTGCAGGTGTCGCGCGCAGCCGGCACGCTCGGCGGCCCGCAACCGAGCCCCTTCCACGATTCGCCGTTCTATGACGTTTTCCCTTGCGCCGACGGCCGCGCCATCACGCTGGGCGCGCTCGAGCCGCAGTTCTACCGCGAGCTGCTCGAGCGGCTCGAGCTGACCGACATCGACCCCGCCACGCAGTATGACCGTGCCCAGTGGCCCGCGGTGAAGGCCCGCATTGCCGCTTGCATCGCAGGCAAGTCAAGCACTCAGTGGGAGGCGTTGCTGGGCGGCACCGACGTGTGCTTTGCGCGCGTGCTGACCCTGGACGAGGCCGCGCGCCATCCGCACAACCAGGCACGCGGCACGTATCGGCTGTACCGGCAGGGCGAGCGCGAGGTGCCGCGTTCGGCGCCGGCGCCGCGCTTCCTGCCCGCGGGCACGGAATGACCTGGGGCCGCGGCACCGATGCCGCGGCCTCTCGAATCGGCTTGATCGGTTCGGCTACCATGCGGCATCCACCCAGACCGGAGACCCATGCCATGGCCGAACCCAGCCTGCAGCAACTGGTGACGGAGTTCGCCTGGGGCACGGTCTGGACTCGCGACGGCCTGGACCGCAAGCAGCGCAGCCTGGTGTCGATGCTGATTGCGCTGAACCGGCCGCAGGAGCTGGCCGGGCATCTGCGCGGCGCGCTCGCCAATGGCGTTACGCCGCAGGAACTGCGCGAACTGATGGTGCACAGCGCGATCTACTGCGGATTCCCCGCGGCGCTGGATGCCAGCCGCAAGCTGACTGAAGTCCTCGACGCTGCCAACGGGTAACGCCGACCGCGGCATCGATACGAAAACAGCGATGCAGAAGAGTCTGACTCTGATGCAGATTTTGCCGCATCTGCGCGGCGAGGATTCGGCGCATCAGGATCTCTCCGGCCCCTTAACCTTGGCACCAGGCCAAGCCATGCAAGTCGTTAAGGAGCCTCAAATTGCATCTCGCGCTGATCGTCGACGAACCCTCCCGGTTCCGCACCACGCTGTCCGCTGAAATCCGCGCTGAGTTGGGCGCCGGTGAAGTACTGGAAATGGACGGCATGCAGGAAGCATTCCGGCTGGTCCGCGAGCAACGGCCGGGGCTGGTGCTGGTCGATATCGAGTGCTTCGGCAATCCCGGCATCGACTTTGTCCGGTGCGTCTCGGCGACGCAGCCCACCGTGCCCTTGCTGGTACTGTCCGATAGCGACGCCACCCTGGCCTCGGTGCGGGCGCTGCGCGCCGGCGCCCATGGCTTCGTGGTCAAGCAGCGTGGGCTGGCCGAGGTGATGCAGGCCGTACGCGGTGTGCTGAGCGGCTACCTGGTCTTTCCCATGCATACGCTGGAAACCGTGCGCCAGATCGGCGAGCAGCGGGAATCCGGCTTTGCGCGGCTGAGCAACCGCGAGATCACCATCCTGCAATACCTGGCGCGCGGCCATTCCAACAAGTCGATCGCGGCGCAACTGCTGATCAGCAGCAAGACGGTCAGCACGCACAAGGCCAACATCATGGCCAAGCTCAATGTCGGCTCCCTGGTCGAAATGGTGGACTACGCGCGCCGGCATCAGCTGGTGTGGTAACGCGCACCCCGGGCGGCTTGCGGCACCATGCCGCCATCGCGGGTAGACTGTTGGCGTGTGTGACGAATCCGAACTTTTCGCCCGATGCCACCGACCCTGAATGCCGCCGCACGCCGCCTGGGCGCTGTCGTGCTTGCCTGTGCCGCCGCATGCCAGGCCACGCCTGCCTTCGCCAACGAACCGATGTGGTTTGCGCAGGGCCGACCGGTGCCGGCGGCCCGCCAAGCCGTCGATGCGCTGGCCGCGGCCGCGGCCGACGGCCTCGACCCGCGCGACTACGATGCCGACGCCTTGCGCCAGGCCGTGGCCCAGGCCGCCAGCGGGCCAGCATTGCCGCCGGACGCTGCCGCACGCGTGGATGCGGCGCTGAGCGCCGCGATGGAGCGGATGCTGGCAGACCTGCACGGCGGGCGCGTCAACCCGCGCGCGGTCCATGCCAACTTTGCCCCCCAGGCGGAACGGCCCTTCGATGCCGCCATCTGGCTGCGCGATGCCGTCAGGCAGCAACGGCTGCCCGATGCCATCCGCCAGGCAGCGCCCACCTTCCCGCTCTATGGCACGCTGCGGGAGGCCCTGGCGCGGTACCGCGAGATCGCGAAGCAGCCGGCCTGGGGGCAGCCGCTGCCACCCTTGCCGGCGAGCAAGCTGACGCCGGGCCAGCCCTGGGCCGGTGCCGCGGCGCTGGCTGCACGCCTGGTTGCGCTGGGCGACCTGCCCGCCGGCACCCAGGTGCCGGCCCGCTACGAAGGGACCCTGGTCGACGGCGTCAAGGCGTTCCAGTCGCGCCACGGCCTGGAGGCCGACGGCGTGATCGGCGCGGCCACGCTGGCACAACTCAACCTGCCCATCGCCAGCCGTGTGCGGCAAATCGAACTGACCATGGAGCGGCTGCGCTGGACGCCGCTGGACGGTCCGCGCATGATCGTGGTCAATGTGCCGGAATTCATGCTGCGCGCCTATGAGATCCGCGACGGCAAGCTCGACATCAAGCTCGAGATGAAGGTGATCGTGGGCAAGGCACTGGATACGCGCACGCCGTTGTTCGAGGAGGATATGCGCTACATCGAGTTCAGCCCGTACTGGAACATCCCGCCCTCGATCGCGCGCCGCGAGACCGTGCCGCACCTGCGCCGCGATCCGGCCTATTTCAACCGGCAGGGCCTGGAGTTCGTCACCGGCGACGGCAAGGCCGTGACCACGCTGTCCGAGGAAAATCTCGAGGCAGTGCTGAACGGCCGCATGCGCATCCGCCAGCGGCCGGGCCCGCTGAACGCGCTGGGCGATATCAAGTTCGTGTTTCCCAACAACGAGAACATCTACCTGCACCACACGCCCTCGCCGCAGTTGTTCAAGCGCGGCCGGCGCGACTTCAGTCATGGCTGCATCCGCGTGGAAGCCCCAGTAGCATTGGCCCAGTTCGTGTTGCACGATATGCCGGACTGGAACGAGACCCGGATCCGCGAAGCGATGACGCGTGGCAAGTCCAATACGGTGCGCCTGCAGCAGCCCTTGCCGGTGGTGCTGGCCTACGGCACGGTCATTGCGCGCGCCGATGGTCGTGTATCCTTCTTGCCTGACATTTACGGTCACGACAAATTGCTGGAGAAGGCACTGCGGCAACGCAACGGACGGCCCCAGCAACCAGCTATTGCAAGCGCCTCTGGCACCACCCGCTGAGGCGCCACTGGCACATTCAGAGGAAGTACCATGACTGATGCGACGCGCCAGGCACGCCGCCGCTTTCTTCATACCGCCGGAGGCCTGGCCCTTGCCGCCGGCCTGATGCCGCTGGCGCCGCGCCAGGCGCTGGCAGGCCTGCCTGCAAACCGGGCCCTGGCTGGCCTGCCGGACGCCCGCACGCTGGCGTTCGACCACACCCACACCGGCGAACGCGTGTCGTTGGTCTATGCCGTTGGCGACCGCTTCGTGCCCGACGCGCTGACTACGCTCAACGGCTTTCTGCGCGACCACTATTCCGGCAAGGTCGGCATGATCGACCCGCAACTGTTCGACCTGCTGTTCCAGGTCCGCCGCGAGCTTGGCACCGACCAGCCGTTCCAGGTCATTTCCGGCTACCGCAGTCCGACCACCAATTCGCGCCTGCGCAACACGCGCGGCGGCGGCGTGGCCAGGCACAGCCTGCACATGGACGGCAAGGCCATCGACATCCGCCTGGCCGGCGTGCCGCTGGCGGACGTGCGCGACGCGGCCAAGTCATTGCAGGGCGGGGGCGTCGGCTTCTATGAGTCTGACCAGTTCGTGCACATCGATACCGGGCGCGTGCGTTACTGGTAAGCGTCGTCTGTGGCCGCCCCATGATGGGCGGCTCTCGTTTGCGCGCCCTGGTAACGACCCAAAGAAAAAAGCCGCGAACCCATGCGGGATCGCGGCTTTTTAAATAGATGGTGGCGAATCAGGGACTCGAACCCCGGACCTGCGGATTATGATTCCGTCGCTCTAACCGACTGAGCTAATTCGCCAACGAAGACTGAGATTATACCTGGGCTTTCGATGCTGTCAACACCTTCGTGTGAAGATTTTGCACGAAGGGCCCATGCATAAAAAAACGGCAGGCCGGATGGCCTGCCGTTTCCGTTAGTGCCGGACGACTGCTCAGTCGTTGGCGTAGATGTTCACGTCCTTGGTCTCGCGGATGAACAGCGCGCCGATCACGAAGGTGATGGCTGCGATGATGATCGGGTACCAGAGACCGTAGTAGATGTTGCCGTTCTGGGCCACCAGCGCAAACGAGATGGTGGGCAGCAGGCCGCCGAACCAGCCGTTGCCGATATGGTAGGGCAGCGACATCGAGGTGTAGCGGATGCGGGTCGGGAACAGCTCCACCAGCATGGCGGCGATCGGGCCGTACACCATGGTGACGTAGATCACCAGGATGACCAGGATCACCAGCACCATGATCGTGTTCATCTGTGCCGGGTCGGCCTTGGTCGGGTAGCCGGCGGAGGCCATCGATTCACCAACCTCCTTCTTGAACGCCGCGATCTGCTTCTTGCTGGGCTCGTCGAAGCTGTGGCCGTTCACCAGCTGCGCGTCGAAGGCCTTGATCTCCTTGTCGCCGATCTTGACCGTGGCCACGGTGCCGGCCGGGGCCTCGACCACTTCATAGCTGGCCGATGCCTGGGCCAGCGTGCGCTTGGCAATGTCGCAGGAGCTGCGGAAGTCGATCTCGCGGGCGATCGGGCTGCCCTGGAACGAGCACTGCTTCGGGTCGGCGGTGACCACGATCTGGGCGCTCTTCTGGGCGCGCTCCAGAGCCGGGTTGGCGTAGTGGGTCATGGCCTTGAACAGCGGGAAGTAGGTCAGCACGGCCAGCGCGCAGCCCGCCATGATGATCCACTTGCGGCCGATCTTGTCCGACAGCGAGCCGAAGAAGATGAAGAACGGCGTGCCGAGCACCAGTGCGCCGGCGATCAGCAGGTTGGCCGTCTTGGCATCGACCTTGAGCACCTGGGTCAGGAAGAACAGCGCATAGAACTGGCCGGTGTACCAGACCACGGCCTGGCCGGCGGTCAGGCCGAGCAGGGCCAGGATCACGATCTTCAGGTTGCGCCACTGGCCGAAGGACTCGGTCAGCGGGGCCTTGGAGGTCTTGCCCTCTGCCTTCATGCGCTGGAACGCCGGCGATTCATTCATCGACAGGCGGATATATACCGACACGCCCAGCAGCAGGATCGACACCAGGAACGGGATGCGCCAGCCCCAGGTCTCGAAGTTGGGCCCGGTCATTTCGCGGCACAGCAGGATCACGATCAGCGACAGGAACAGGCCCAGCGTGGCCGTGGTCTGGATCCACGAGGTATAGGCGCCGCGCTTGCCGTGCGGTGCGTGCTCGGCCACGTAGGTGGCGGCACCGCCGTACTCGCCGCCGAGCGCCAGGCCTTGCAGCATGCGCAGTGCGATCAGGATGATCGGCGCGGCCCAGCCGATGGTGGCATAGCCCGGCAGCAGGCCGACGATGAAGGTCGACAGGCCCATGAGCAGGATCGTCACCAGGAAGGTGTACTTGCGCCCGATCATGTCGCCCAGGCGGCCGAACACCAGCGCGCCGAACGGCCGCACGATAAAGCCGGCGGCGAATGCGAGCAGCGCGAAGATGAAGGCCGAGGTGGGATCCAGTCCGGCGAAGAACTGCTTGGCAATGATTGCCGCCAGCGAGCCGTAGAGATAAAAGTCGTACCACTCGAACACCGTGCCCAGCGATGAGGCAAAGATCACCTTGCGCTCTTCGGCTGTCATCGGTGCGTTCTGCGCGCCCCCTGCGGGCACCGCAACGTTTTGCACGTTTGCCATATTGTCTCCTCCGTCTGGAATGGATCTCGGGTGGGCGTGGCGCGGGAAAGACCGCGCGGCTGGCCGCTATGCCTGAGTTGCAGAGGATTGTGGGTGGCGAAACTTACTGCGTTCTGACAGAACGGGGCACGGAATCGTCAAAGAATATCGGGGTATACGCTAGCCGTGGGCGCGAGTTTGGCTGCTGCGCTGCGGGGCGCAATTCACTTGTGTGGCGGAATGGCGCGCTTTGCAGGGGTGCGGCTATGCAGCATCAGTGCCTGTTCCGCGCGAGGCGCCCTGCGAAGGCGCAGGGGCGGGCGCGGCCAGGCTATCGGCGTCCGCTTCGCCGTCGGCGCGGTTCATGCGCCAGGCGTAGAGCGCGGCCATCAGCACGTAGACCACCAGCGCGCCTTGCGCGCCGACCCAGAACGAGAACGGCCAGCCAAAGAAGTCGAAGCGCAGGTCGCGCGCAAACCATGCCACCACGAAGGTGACGGTGAACCAGATCGCGAGCAGGCCGCAGATCCAGCGCAGGTTGCGCCGCCAGGCCTGGCGCTGGCGGGCTTCGGCACTATCGGGGGCGGGGCTGTCGTTCATGCGGGCGGCAGGTAGTCGGGCCGGCGCAGCGTCACGCGGAAATGCGCGCCGGCCAGCCGTGGCGATTGTTGGTAGACGTGGTCGGAAATCTGGACGTCGCCGCCGTGCTGCTGCACGATCTCGCGCACGATGGCCAGGCCCAGGCCGCTGCCTTCGGTATTGGTGCCGAGCACGCGGTAGAAGCGCTCCATCACGCGCTCGCGCTCGGCCGGCGCAATGCCCGGGCCGGTGTCTTCCACATCCAGGTAGGCGAATGGCTCGAAGGTATCGGCGCTGACGCGCACCGTGGCGTGCCCGCCGCGCGGCGTGTAGCGGATGGCGTTGTCGAGCAGGTTGTTCAGCATCTCGGTCAGCATCAGGCGGTTGCCTTGCACCATCACCGGATGTTCGTCGGCATCCAGGCCCAGGTCGATGTCGCGCGCCCAAGCCTGCGGCAGCCAGTCCTTGACCACCTCGCGCGCGAGCGCCGCCAGGTCCAGCGCGGCCATGCCGCCGGTGCCCGCCAGGTTTTCCATGCGCGCCAGCGACAGCAGCTGCGTGACCAGGTGCGCGGTGCGCTCAGAGCTGCCGGCGATCTGCGCCAGCGAGCGCCGCAGCTCTTCCGGCGACTGCTCGCGCTGCGCCAGCTCGGCCTGCATGCGCAGGCCCGCCAGCGGCGTCTTCATCTGGTGCGCGGCATCGGCGATAAAGCGCTTCTGGGTCTGCACCGACTGGTCCAGGCGCGCCAGCAGGTCGTTGAACGAACCCACCAGCGGCGTGATTTCCTGCGGCGCGGCGCGTTCGTCGATCGGGCTGGTATCGCCGGGGTTGCGCGCGCGGATGCGCTGCTGGATCGCGGTCAGCGGCGCCAGCCCGCGCGACAGCCCGAACCACACCAGCACCACCGCCAGCGGCAGGATCACGAACTGCGGCAGGATCACGCCCTTGATGATCTCGTTGGCCAGGCGCGCGCGCTTGTCCAGCGTCTCGGCCACCTGCACCAGCACCGGCTGGGTGCCGCTGACCTGCTTCAGGTCGATATAGGTGTAGGCCACGCGCACGTCGTTGCCGGCCACGCGGTCATCGCGCAGGGACACCAGCCCCGCGTGGCCCTGGTCCTCCTCGGACGGCAGCGGCAGGTCGTGGTCGCCGGCGATGTATTCGCCGCGCTTGCCGACCACCTGGTAGTAGATGTTGTCGGTCTCGTGGGCGCGCAGGATCTCGCGCGCCGACAGCGGCAGCTGCAGCGTGATGCGCCCGTTGACCTCGCGCACCTGCTGCGACAGCACGATGGCGCTGGCTTCCAGCGCGCGGTCGAAGGGCCCGTTGGCGATCGACTTGGCCACCAGGTAGGTCACCGCGATGCTCATCGGCCAGAGCAGCAGCAGCGGCGCCAGCATCCAGTCGAGGATCTCACCGAACAATGAGCGCGGCGCGGAATTTGCCGCGCTTTCCTCCAGGTGCGGCAACGCGTCGGCCAGGTCCTGGTCGGTAGTGTCCGGGGCCGGGGCGGCGGAAGGAGGGGGG
>NZ_JBYTAH010000087.1:0-26891 GCF_058787975.1 Cupriavidus sp. FW305-26 | reverse complement strand
GTGGCACTGGCCCGGTCGGCGGGCGCGGTCGTGGTCGGCAAGACCGTCACCACCGAATTCGCCACGTTTCAGCCGGGGCCGACCCGCAACCCGCGCGCGCCGGCGGACAGGCCCCGCACCCCCGGCGGCTCGTCGAGCGGATCGGCCGCCGCCGTCGCCGCAGGCATGGTGCCGCTGGCCTTCGGCACACAGACCGCGGGATCGATTGTGCGGCCGGCCGCCTATTGCGGCGTGGTGGGCTACAAGCCCACGCATGGCACACTGCCGCTGGCCGGTATCAAGCCGCTGGCACCAAGCCTGGATACGGTGGGCGTGCTGGCCCGCCGCGTGGACGACGCGGCCTTCTTCATCGGCACCCTGGCGCGCGATGGCGCGCTAGCGGACGCGTCGACGCTACGCCACGCGCCGCTGCGCATCGGCATTTGCCGCACGCCGCATTGGGAACGTGCTGGTGCCGATACACAAGCCGCACTGGACACCGCGATCCGTGCGCTCGAACGCCTCGGTGGCACGGTGCGCGATTTCAACCTGCCGCAGGCTTGCCACGGGCTGACTGAAGCCCAACTGGACATCATGGCATTCGAGGCACTCGCCGCATTCGCGCCGGAAGCACGCGAGCACGCAGAAGACTTCAGCGCGGCTTTCGCGCGCCAGCTCGAAGCGGGCCGCGCCGTCACCGGCCAGCGCTTCCATGTCGCGCTGGCATACGCGGAAGCGGCCCGCACGGCGTTCAACACGGCGATGGCAGGATTCGACGTCGTGCTGGCCCCGAGCGCCGAAGGCGAAGCGCCTGCTGGCCTTGGCGCCACCGGCGATCCGATTTTCTGCCGCATGTGGTCGCTGCTGGGCACCCCATGCGTCCATGTGCCGACGGGCACCGGCGCCACCGGCATGCCGGTTGGCGTGACCGTGACGGGGCCGCGCCATGCCGATGCCCGCGTGCTCGGCATGGCTCATCGCCTTGAGCAGGCGCTTGGCGCCAGCCTTGCCTGATATCTGGAGACCAAATTGACCGTATCGAACCCGCCCCCCCTCGCCAACGCACAAGCCATTGCCGAACGCGCACAGGATCATGTGGGCGCCGGGCGCCTGGCCGCATCGCTGGCAGCCCTGGCCAGCTTTGGCCTGCGCCACGACGGCGGCGTTTCCCGCGAAACACTGACCGCGACCGACCTGGCCGCCCGGCGCCACCTGATCGACCAGGCACGCGCGCTGGGCTGCACCGTCGGCATCGACGATTGCGGCAACCTGTTCTTCCGCCGCCCCGGCCGCGAAGACCTGCCGCCGGTGCTGACCGGCAGCCACGCCGATACCCAGCCGGTGGGCGGCAAGTACGACGGCGCGTACGGCGTGCTGGCCGGCCTGGAAGTGATTGCCGCGCTCAACGCGGCCGGCATCGAGACCTTGCGCCCCATCGAGGTCGTGTCCTGGACCAACGAGGAAGGCAGCCGCTTCGGTCCCGGCGCGATGGGGTCGAGCGCTTTCGTCGAACCCGCCCGGCTGGCAGGCTATCGCGACGTGGCTGACGCCGCCGGCATTCGCTTCGGCGAGGCGCTCGATGCCGCGCTCGCGGAAAGCCACGATGTCACCAGGGTGCCGATGGCGCGGCCCATGGCGGCATGCGTCGAACTGCACATCGAACAGGGGCCGGTGCTGGAAGGCGCAAATGTGCCGCTGGGCGTGGTCACCGGCATCCAGGCGGTGCGCTGGTTCCGCGTGGAATGCACGGGTACGATGGCCCATGCCGGCACCACGCCGATGGCGGTACGATGCGATGCGATGGCCGCGGCCATGGCCATCGCGCAAGACCTGTACGCGCTGGCGCCGCGCCATGCGGCCACCCCCGGCACTCCCGAACTGCGCCTGACGCTGGGCCGCTGGAGCGTGGCGCCGAACTCGGTCAACACCATTCCCGGCCACGTCACGTTCACGGTCGATATGCGCTGCCTGAACGACGCCGCGCTTGACCGCGCCGAAGCGGCACTGCGCGCGGCGTGCGTCAGGCACGCACATGCGCCCGAAGCGGTCACGGTCACGCGCTTCTTCCATCGCGAGCCGACGCATTTCCCCGAGGCCATGCTGGGCACCATCGAGCGCGCCTGCGCGCGTGCCAGCCGCAACGCCGGCCGCGCGCTGCCGGTGCGGCTGACCTCCGGCGCGTTCCACGACGCCATGTACCTGGCCGACCATTGCCCCACGGCGATGATCTTCGTGCCAAGCAAAGGGGGCATCAGCCACAATGCCGCCGAAGATACGGAAGGCGCCGATCTGTTCCTTGGAGCCCAGGCACTGGCTTACACTGTCGCCGAACTGGCCAGCCGCTGAACGCATTGACGTACGGCGCCTGGTGGCCGACCCAAGTCCAACCAATTCCGAGCCTGCATGGCAAAGACCGAGCAACCCACACCTGAAGCGGCCGACAGCAAGTCGGCCACCCTGACGCTTGGCGTCAAGCTGCGCCACGCCCGGCTGGTGGCCGGCTACACGCTGCTGCAGCTCGCCGGAAAGGCGGGTTGCTCGGAAAGCCTGATTTCAAAGATTGAGCGCGGGCTGGCAACCCCGTCGTTTACCACGCTGCACCGGCTGGCCGTGGCACTGGACACCAATATCGGCGCGCTGACCAGCGACGAGGAGCCAAACCAGTCACCGATCCTGCGGCATGGTGAACGCCCGGTGATCCGGGCCGGCGGCGTGGCGCTCGAACGCGTGGTGCTGCCCAAGCGTGGCGGCCTGCTGCAGGCCAACATCCACATCGTCTGGCCCGGCGAGGCCAGCGACGGGCAGATCGAGCACCAGGGCGAGGAAGTTGGCTACGTGCTCGAAGGGCAGCTCGAACTGATGCTCGGCGACGACGTCTACCTGATCGGCCCGGGCGATGCTTTCACGTTCTCCAGCCAGGTGCCGCATGGCTACCGCAATGTGGGCGACGTGGTGGCCAGGGTGCTGTGGGTGAATTCGCCCGCCACCTTCTGAGACGGACGGGAGCGGGCTTGCGCAGGGAAGCCCGTGGCTCGGGTCAGGCCCGCACGAAGGCAGACTTGGCTCAGAGCCCCGACGGCTTCAATCGTCATCGTGCCAGCGGTGCCACTCGCGATGGCGCCGCCTCCACTCGCGTTCCCTCCACCGCTGCTCGCGCCACTGTTGTTCACGCCATGCGCGTGCCTGCCAATCGTCGTAGTAATCAGGCGCCACTACCACCGGGCGCGGAGCAACGTAGACAGGGGCCGGTTCGTAGTACACCGGGGGCGGAGGCGCTGCAACCACGACACCTGGAATACCGATGCCAATTCCGACGTCTACCCTTGCCTGGGCGGCGCCAGACGCAAGCATGGATGCGGCTGCGATTGCACAAACTGCCAGGATCTTCTGCATGATGCTGTTCCGTCGAATGTTGCTGCCGATACCTTATGGCGTTCTCGCCCTGTTTGGTATGTGCAGAACCTAAAGCTGGTTACCTCGTGTAACGGCGGCAGGTTGTGACAGTTGACCACGGCGCTTGCGAGTCTTGTAAGGCTTTGTATCCACTGCGAAGTCAGAGGCTGTCGCATCAATCCTTGTTACGGTCTCTGCCGCGACCGTTGCCACTGTCGGCGTCACGATTCCGCCCACGGTCATCACCGCGGTTACCGCCACGGTCATTGCCCCGGTCCCCGCCATGCTCTCCGCGCCGGTCCCGGCCGCGATTCTCCGCTCGCTCATCGCCCCGGTTCCATCCACGCTTCTCGCCGCGGTTTTCGCCTTGGTCTCCACCACGGTTCCAGCCGCGGTTATCACGGCCGCTCCAGTCACGGCCCCTGTTTCGCTGCTCGTCCCGGTCCCAGCCTCGATCCCAGTCACCGCCCCACTTTCGGTTGCCGCCGTAGTACCTTCCGCCGTCCCAATCGGAGTAACCGCCGCCGTAAATCGGACGCGAGTATCCGCCGTGGTAGTAGCCGTCATCATAGGGAGCGACGGCGCAGCCGGTGAGAAGTGCTGCCGTGACCACGGTGAGCACAAATAGGGGTTTCATGGTGACCTGCGCTTGCAGTTGGCGAATTTGCCGCAAGGATACCGACGGGCACCTCCCCCGGTTGTAAGAAATCGTGTCCCGAGCGCGAAGTCGCCGATGACGGCAGCACCGATCGTCAACGTGCCTGAGATGGCGAGCCAGTCGGTGCAGGGATCGAAACGATTTGGGGTAGCCGCATGGGGCTACAAGCCGGTCTTAGTGTTCTCGACGCATGCTTTTGCGTAAGCGATTGCTTCGGTCATTGCCTCGCCCTCGCTATTGAACGAGGCTTTGATCTTGTGCCGCAAGCCTGGGACAAACTCGTTTGCGTGATCGATTCTTCGCTCGAACAATACCGATGCCTCCCAGGTCCCGGACTTAGACTTCCAGACCGTGCAGTGGCAGTAGTACTCCCCTTCTTCGACCCAGACATGGCTCGACATGGCGACCTCCCAGCGTTTCGAGGCATCCTAGCATGACGAAAGAACGCACCATCCGGCATCAACTGCGGCGGCGCATAGGTGCCAATCCGTGGGTCTGGGTGGGCGATTTCAGAGGGGTTCAGCCGTGATCATCTACCCACGCTTTCGCCCAGGCAATGCCGGCTGCCGCGGCACGCTCAAACGAGGGGTAGTACCCCAAGGGATCCGATCCTTCTTCGATGCGGCCGTCCTTCTCAACTGCACCGGATGCCTCGAAGGATCCGTCGCCAAGCTGCTTTGCAAAGCCGCGGACGATGTAGCCCTGGTAGCTTTCGATTGTCATGACGACCTCCGACTTAGATAGGAAAATCGTAGCATGAAGAAACTGGTCAACCCGACCCTCTGACAGAAATGAGGTTCACCCGCCATAGGGACGATACACTTGCAAGCTCGGGCTATATCAAACTCACGCTTGGAGGAACCACGATGGCAAAGCTAGTGGTGCTATACAAGAAGCCTGCGGACACGGCGGCGTTTGATTCATATTACTTCTCGACCCATGTTCCGATCGCCAAGAAGATCGCCGGACTGAGACGCTACGAGGTCAGCAGCGGCCCGGTTGCAAGCCCGGCCGGCGCTTCGCCGTTTCACCTGGTTGCGGTGCTGAGCTTCGATTCGCTGGCGGCGCTCCAGCAGGCAATGGCTTCGCCTGAGGGCGCCGCAGCAGCAGCTGACCTGGCCAATTTTGCCCAGGCCGGGGTTGACATGCTCATCTTCGACACGAAGGAAGTTTAGGCCGGCGGCGGTGCAAAGCACATGGCCGCCCCCAGCGCTCCGCCTCTTCTGGCCTCCCAAGAGCCAAAGCCGACTTAATTTGCAGCTGCCTTTGAGGCCTGTGCTGCGCGACGTTGCATGCCTTTCGAGGCCACCTGCGCAGCAGTATTGAAGCTGCTCTCGGCCGCTTGCACGGCCTGTTTTGCCGTCGTTTGCATCGACTCATAGAGCGTAGTGGTCGCGCTGACGGCCTCCTGCCAGGCAGCCAATGGCGCCGCCGCCGCGCCGGCGGGCGTTTGGCTCACCACGCTTCCAAGGAAGTCGTGCAGACCCTGCTTGCCTGCCGTGTACTGGACCTCGGCGACCTTCTCGAACTCCGCCCGGGTGGCGGCGAGGATGTCGTACAGTTGACGACGATATGCCAGTACATTGTCGGCCGCGGGTTGAAATAACGCGATTTGCAATTCGACCAATTCTTGCGGGTCCTTGGCTGAGAGCGCTTTCCTTGCGCCTTCTCGTGAATCAGCCAGCGCCGTCTTCATCGCTTGCAGATTCAGCTCCAGCAGTTTTTCGAAGCCTTCAAAGGCCTTGCCGGTCAGCCCGGTCAGGGCTTCAATGCCTGCCATCTGGACCTTAATGAATTGCTCGGGGGACCACTGAGTCATCTTGCGTCTCCTAAGTGCGACCCGCCACCTGAGCTATCCGATGAGAGCTCCGACGGGACCGGAATCGAGTGGAAAACAATTGCTGCATCGTGACCCTGGCAGGCCACGCCGATCAGACGAAAGCGCGCCAACGCCGGCAGTCGCTTCCAGCTAAAGCAATACGCTCATAAGGAGGCCTGGCGAGCCTGACCCTCGCTTGCGCGAACTCGCCCGAGGGCTTTCAGAAAAGCGTAGCCCTGGATTGTCACCTGAGGGCGGCTGTGGTTTGGCCCAAGGCGCTCAAGCGTAACCAGTTTATACGCGAGCAGCGCGTCCATATCCGCGCGGTCCAGCCCCGTTGGGTCGGAGCTGCCGCTTACCAGCACAAGCGTGGCGAATTCATGATGACTCAGCACAGTCGTCTCCCAAGCTGTAGGTTTACTTTTGCTACGGGACTTCACTACTGTCCGTGACAGCCGGCCTGGTTTGCACAGGCCGCTTGTTTCGTCTCGGACGCGAGGTTCTGGCTGGCGGGTGCTTGTTTTCGCACCCGGAACGTTCATCTTAGTTGCTCGCCACCTTGTGTTCAATGTGATTGCAAGCATGTTTGCCGTAATCCCCGGTATTTTCTCCTTTACCAAAACGTGCGCAGGGGCAGATCAACGAATATCGCAACATGACATACATTCAGGTTCGGGAGCACCATTCGCCGACCGACCGGACGGCTTGCATTAGCGCAACTCGCCGAGGTCCGCTACCGATATGTCGCTGCTGGGGAAAGGCATGGAGCTTCAGGCCGAATGAGGACCGCTCTGCGTCAAAAAAAACGCGTCGCCGGAGTGGTGACGCGGGTGGTAGTAGCAGGACTTCAGGGCGATTCTATATTGACTTAGATTTTTCTTACGTCAGAATTAAGCAAGACCTTGACTCTCCAGATCTGAAGCCAAGGGGCAAGGTGAGCAGGGCAACGCTGAGTTGAATTCAGTAGCACATTGAATCAGACCGGCAACCCCGCGCGGGATGGTGTGAGTGGAGGCAGAAATGACAACGGCTCGGGCTGGAACCAAAGGGGAAGCCATCAGGCTCCTGGAGGCAGAGGGGGTCGCGCTGGTCGAGCTCGATTATGAGTCAGGTTGGCAAGATGCTATTGAGCTCGGGCGCCTTGGTAATAAGGTAGGGATACGGGTGGAGTACCGCGGACACGAAAGCATTGCCGTGAAGTCCCTCGCGGCGCTCATTGCTGGCCTCAGCCGGCCGAAGGTGTCCTTCCGGCAACGGAACCTGTACTGCCAGTTTGCATTGGACCAGCTGGCAGCCAACGAGTTGGTTGCCTTGGAGACAAAGGCCATGAAGGCTGGCGACTACATCCTGGCCGGGCACCTGCTGCGGGACGTCGATGCCGTTTGGACTGAGTGAGCCTGGATCGAGGGGATTTTCCTCGGATTCGGCGATCGGAAATTTGCGCACTCAGCCCGTATCGCGACTCGCCCGCCTCATCATCAGCGCTCTGATCCAGAGGTTAACCCGCAGATGCTGCCCGCCCTCCTCTTCGGTATGCTAGGGGTTCGGCGCGCCGTAACGCATCCAACCATATTTTGGCGACGGGGCGATTCTGGGGCGGGACTTCTCAGCACGCAACCTGTGTGCACCAAATGTCGAGGACGAGATGGCGACTGGCATCGTGAAGTGGTTTAACAGTGAAAAGGGCTATGGGTTCATCACGCCGGATGATGGCGGCAAGGACTTGTTTGCCCACCACAGCGAAATCCAAGGCACCGGGTTCAAATCGCTGGAGGAAGGTGCGAGAGTGGAATTCGAAGTCACGCAAGGTCAGAAGGGCCCACAGGCGTCAAAGATTCGCCCGCTATAGTCGACCTGCCCACCTGACGGCCTGAATTGACAAAGCCCTCCACGAATTGCGAAGGGCTTTTCTGTTTTGCGGCTGGTGCCAGCCGCATCCGGGGGGTCGCTATTTCCTGCGCCAATATCGACTGACAACAGCATTCCGGGCTCAGCGCGACAGACCTCGGGCTCATGGCGACGGAGGTAGTCGACCACCGTTGCGAGTTCCAAACGGAGCCGCTTGCCGCCCCGTGTAAACTCCTGCATCGGCGGATCGCCAACCATCCCCTATTGAGGAAGAACATGACTCGACAATCACTTCGTACGCTGTGCCTGACCCTGCTGCTGACCGCTGCCACCACACCGGTGCTGGCCGATGACCTGAAGAACGCCGTGGGCGGCGGTCTGGGTGGTGCCGCGGGCGCCGCCGTCGGTGGCGCACTGGGCGGCAGCACGGGTGCCGTGGTCGGCGGTGCCGTGGGCGGCGGTGCGGGCGGCGCGGTGACTGCCAACAAGAAGGAACGAACCGGCGCCATCGTGGGTGGCGCGCTGGGCGGTGGCGCCGGCGCGGCGGCCGGCAATGCCTTGGGCGGCCGAACCGGCGGCATCGTCGGTGCCGCGGCCGGTGGTGCAGCGGGTTCGGCGCTGGGCGGCAATGTGTCGCGCAACAACTATGCCGATGACCACAAGAACGGCAATCGCGGCAAGCACAAGGGCCACAAGAAGCATCGTCACGACGACTGAGTGAGGCGACGCGCGATGGCGCCCGTCACTTGGGCATCCATCCCATCGCGCTCTTAACCGCATCGCGCGGCGGCACCTGCGAAAGCGAATGTCGCGTCCGCCAGCGACGACATCAGAATTTCCAGAACAGGAATTGCCGATGCTGTCGCGCATGGGGCTTGCGAGGAGCCCGGGTCTCAGGACTGAACCGCGCATCCGGGTCGATCACTCGTGCGCGCAGCGCCATGTCGTAGAACGCGCCCACCATCGGCAGCGCGCTATGCGCGCCCTGGCCCCAGTCGTTACCGAGCGTCACACGTCCATCGTCAAAACCCACCCACGCGCCCGCGACCAGTTGCGGATGCATCAGGATGAACCAGCCATCCGCGTTGTCCTGCGTGGTGCCCGTCTTGCCGGCCACGTCGGCGCGAATCCCGAAGCGCGTGCGGATGCCTGCGCCGGTGCCGCGGATAATGACGTCGCGCATCACATCGACGAGCGTTTGCGCGGCGGCGGCGGACAGTGCCTGTTCCGGCGATGCGCTCGCAAATTCGGCGAGCACCTTGCCGTCGTGATCCTCGATCCGGGTAACCATGCGCGGTTCGACATAGGCACCGCGGTTCGCGATCGTGCTGTACGCCGATACCATTTCCTTGAGCGTGACCGGGCTCGTGCCGAGCGCGAGCGACGGCACCGCTTCGAGGGGACTGTCGCGCACGCCCATCGCGCGCGCGAGCCGTGCGACCTTCTCGGGGCTTTCCTTTTGCATGAGCTGAGCGGTGACGCGGTTGCGCGAATACACTAGCGCGTCGCGCAGCGTCATCGGCCGGTCGGTGGGCGGCGCCGCATCGGTAGGCCGCCAGATCGCCTGGCCGGCCAGTGGAATGGCGACGTTCCGGTCTACGATCGTATCGCCTGGCCGCGCGCCGTCCGCGAACGCCGCCCCGTAGACGAATGGCTTGAAGGTAGAACCCGGCTGGCGCCGGGCCTGCTGCACGTGATCGAATGGTGCATCACCGAAATCGCGACTACCCACCCATGCCTTGATATCGCCGTTGCGCGGATCGATTGCGACAAAACCCGCCTGGACCTGAGTCTTGCTCCGGCAGAGTGCGCGGACAAACGTGCGATTCATGCCGAGCTTCCTGAGCGCGACCTGATCCGATTGACCAGCATCGCGTGCTGCACGATAGTCAGGCGTTTGCCGGATGAATGTCCGGAACAGGTCGTTGCCTGGCCAACAGCCAGTGCGTTCGTTCCATGCCCCGTTCGCGATCCATTGCAACTGGCTCGCCTGCCAGTCCATCGCCTGGACCGCCATCGTCTGCAGACGGTAATCTATGGTTGTGCGCACGACAAGCCCGTCGGCATAGATGTTGTAGCCGTTGCGCTCGGCCCATGCGATCAGCCACTTGCGCAGTTGCGCGGAAAAATGCGGCGCCGCGCTTCGTGGCGCGCTCTGCAACCCGAAATTGACGTTGAGCGGTTGCCGCCTCAGCCAGGTGTAAGCGTCGGGCTTGAGCTTCCCGTACTTGTTCATCTGCCCTAGCACGGTGTTTCGCCGCTCCAATGCGCGCTCGGGATTCAGCACTGGGTTGTAGGTGCTGTTGGCCTTCAGCATGCCGACGAGTGTCGCGCTCTCGAGGATGTCGAGTTGATGCGCCGATTTGCCGAAATACGTGCGTGCGGCCATTTCCACGCCGTAGGCGTTGTACAGGAACGGCACATTGTTCAGGTATGTCTCAAGGATCTGATCCTTGCTGTACACGGCTTCGATCTTGAGCGCCGTGATCGCTTCCCTGAGCTTGCGTGCGAGGGTCGGCGCGCGGCCGATTTCGTCGGGATACAGGTTGCGCGCAAGCTGCTGCGTGATCGTCGAGCCACCCTGTCGGTCGCCGGAGAACGTATGCAGCGCAGCCGACGCGGTACGCAGCCAGTCGATCCCGTGATGCTCATAAAAGCGGCGATCTTCGGTGGCGATCAATGCAGCGACCATGTACGGCGAGATCTGCCCGAGCGATACCCACTCGCGATTGACCGGTTTGAATTCGTCGATCACTCTGCCGTCGGCCGATACGATCAGCGCTGGGCGGTCGATGCGGGCTTTGCGGATGTCGCCGATGCCCGGCGTAAACGGCACGAGCGCCAGCACGTACAGCAGAAACAGCGCCGGCACCGCGGCAAGCGTCAGCATGATGCCGCGTCGCGTCGGGTGGCCAAGGCGGCGCAGCGCGCCGGGAAAGACGCGCCTGGCTATCGTGATGCCGGCAGCGGCCAGCGATTGGATGCGGATGAGCCACCGTGCGCAATACTCACGAAAAAACAATATACAGCGGCGATTCACGGTGGCGGGACGCTTTGCGGAAAGAGCGGCATCGTACCAAAGCGGAAGGAAGCATCTGTTGGCAACACGGGGCTGCGGGGGCGGCATTAACAAACGATTACATTTGTTTCGTACGGCGCACGTTCGCTGCCTGTGCCTCTGGCTTTGCGGTCATTTTTGCGATCAATGCCGGCCGGCGGCGTATTGCATGCGAGCGCGCGTCGGCGATCCGAACTCCTGCGCTCGGTCCAACATCTTGTCGGACAGAGACGGATAGCACTGCGACAGCGTTATCCCTAAGATTGGCTCGCTCGATCTGGCATCTTCGTGGGAGGCGCAAGGCATGCAGGACATTCTGATTCTCACCGGCGGAGGACTATTGCTCGCCGCGATCCTTTTCCCCGGGCTCCGGCGCCGGCCAAGAAAGTGAACGACGCGGAGTCGCGACTGCAATTACCAAGCCCGTCAGAGCCGGCGACTAAAGGGGCATGCCTATCGGCGAACCTGCCCTACCTGGCCGAGCGGACCCATACCCTGCGCCAACGCCAGCAGGCCGCCAGGCGCGCTGCTCTGCTGCCAGACGGAGAGGTTGCTCAGGCCCCCAGCCATCGCCACATACTGTTGCGGGTGAGAGCACTCGCCGACGCGCTCGCTGAACGGCGCGGACATGGGAAGGCGAATCCGCGTTGAACCCATGGATCGGGTCCGGAAGCCTCACGGCAACACCCAGAAGGATCCGGAGGATTTCGCGCTGGCGCTTTGCCCGAGCCATGCCCGCGTCCCCGACGTCCGAGCGTTCTGAAGGGCAGACAGCCGGTCGTGATCTGGCTCGTCAGGGTCCGCTTCCGGAAAGCGGACATCCATTGAATTGACCTCTGACGCGATTCAGCGGCCCATGCGGCGGTTGTAGCTGCGCGAAATTCGCGCCATCAACGCTGGATCGTGTGCAGCCATGCCGTCGAATTCCACCCGCACGTAGCCGTCTGCCTGCTGGTGCACACCGGCCATCACCGTCGTGGTATCCAGACTGCCGACGACCACGCCATTGACCGGGTCCTCGACGCTGATCGCCAGGCCCTGGTCGCGCATGGCCCCGGCTGCTGCGGTGAAGGTGCGATCGAAGCTGGCCGGCCCCATGACTGTAAAGGCGCCTGTTCCGGCCGGTTCCAATGTACATGCCGAAAGCGCCAGCATGGCGCCGCTGACTATTAGTGAGAGTCGCATGATGATGACTCCTTCCGCTAGCCCCGGATCGAAAATGTACGCGTTGCGACTTCAGGCGAGTTTTCCACTCGCTGATCGCTAAGACACAAGATTAGGCGACGTTGGCGCATAGACCCAGCTTGCCAGGTGCGCGCCCGCACCCTGCGGATGCCGGCCTGCTCACATGACTAGGCTGCGCCCGCCCCGCGCCCCGCGCGTGCCAATGCCAGCGCAAGCCTTGCTCCCACCTCGGCGTTGTGTTTCACAAGCGCGATGTTTGTCGCCAGGCTGCGTCCGCTCGTCAGCGCCTTGATGCGAGCCAGCAGGAAAGGCGTCACGGCCTTGCCGGTGATTCCCTGCGCCCTGGCCTCGGCAAGCGCCTGCCGAGTCAGCGCGTCGATCTCCCCGGACGTCATCGCTGCCGCTTGCGGCACCGGTGTGCTCAACACCACGCCGCCCGCCAGGCCCAAGTCCCACTTGGTGCGGATGAAGCGTGCCTGCTCCGCCGCGTCGTCCAGCCTGAAGTCAGCACGAAAGCCGCTGTCGCGCGTGTAGAACGCAGCAACATTGTCTTGCTCACAACTGAGCACCGGCACACCGTGTGTTTCCAGGTATTCCAGCGTGAGCCCGATGTCCAGGATGGACTTCGCCCCGGCACAGACCACCGCCACCGAGGTCCTGGCCAGTTCCTGCAGGTCAGCCGAGATGTCGAAGGTTTCCTGCGCACCGCGGTGCACGCCGCCAATCCCGCCGGTGACGAAGACCTCAATGCCCGCCAGCGCGGCACATATCATCGTGCCGGCCACGGTCGTGGCGCCGAGCCCGCCGCCGGCCAGCACGGCTGGCAGGTCGCGGCGGCTCACCTTGTGTGCCCGCTCCGAGCGCCCCAGCAGCTCCAGCTCGTCGTTCGAAAGCCCGATGCGGATTCGCCCGCCAATCAGCGCGATCGTCGCGGGCTCGGCTCCCAGGTCGCGGATCAGGGCCTCCACTTCGCGCGCCGTGCGAACGTTCTCCGGGTAGGGCATGCCGTGGGCGATGATGGTGGATTCGAGCGCCACGAGCGGGCGGCCGGCAGCCTGTGCAGCGGCCACAGGCGCGCTGAAGGTCAACCAGGAACGGGCAAGGTCGGCAACCATGTCGATGCATTCGGTGGCGTGAGCCGCATAGTGTGCAGCACAAGGCGGGTCCATGAGATGCAAGCGCGGGACCACCTCAAGGCGCCAATGGTACCGCGAGCAGGAATCGGACGGCTGACTCTGGCACCCAGTGAATCGCCTGCCCGCGGGTGCCACCTCATCACGGCCTGGAATATCGTTGTCATAGCCGGGCGGGGTGCTGCCGGGAACCTCACGCTGAGGTATGCTGCCGCTTTCGGATCGATTCTCTCCAGAGGGGCAAATGCGGCGCGTCGTGTTCAATCAGAAGGGTGGGGTCGGAAAATCGACCATTGTGTGCAATCTCGCGGCGATCAGCGCCAGCGAGGGCTTGCGCACCCTGGTCATTGACCTGGATGCACAAGGCAACTCCAGCCAGTACCTGCTTGGCGCGCGGGCCGCGGAGGCAAGTCCGACCGCGGCGAACTTCTTCGAGACCTCCCTGACCTACAACTTCAGGCCGGTGGACTTTACGTCCTTTGTCCACCCGACGCCGTTCGAGAACCTCGATGTGATGCCGGCGCATCCTGACCTGGATTCCCTCCACGGCAAGCTCGAATCCCGCTACAAGATCTACAAGCTACGCGACGCCCTGCTCGAGCTGGAGGCAGTCTATGACGCCATTTACATCGACACGCCACCGGCACTGAATTTTTATACCCGCTCCGCACTGATCGCCGTGGAGCGCTGCCTGATCCCGTTCGATTGCGATGACTTCTCGCGCCGTGCCCTCTACACGCTGCTCGATAACGTGAAGGAAATCCAACAGGACCACAACGACGGGCTGCAGGTCGAGGGGATCGTGATCAACCAGTTCCAGCCGCGAGCCAGCTTGCCGCAGAAGCTGGTCGACGAACTGGTAAGCGAGGGCCTGCCAGTACTTGAATCGCGGCTATCTGCATCGGTGAAGATCCGCGAATCGCATCAGCATGCCACCCCCATGATCCATCTGGATCCGCGCCACAAGCTGGCGCAGGAATATGTGGCGTTGCACCGCGAGCTGGCTGGTTGAGGAATCGCCAAGGCGCGCTGAGATCGATTTCCCCACGCAATGACACTGCCGGGCGTCAGCTTCCTCGCGGCCGGTCAGAACCGATGCCGCATCCCCGTGGTAACCACCACCTGATCGCGCCTGGCGGAAGTCGGGTAGCCGAAAATCGCCGCCGTAGTCGCTTCGCCCATAGCACGCTGGTAGCGCCCGGTCAGGAAGATGTCAGTACGCCTGGACAGGAACTGGTCCACGAACAGCGGAACGGAAACGGACCAGGCTGCAGCCTCGGGCAACCGGGGCCGCGAACAGCCTGGCGCGCAGCGCATCGAACTCGGCGCACTGTTGCGCCCGCCACGCACGGCGCGTGCTGTCGTCGATCCACGCGGCGTCCAGCCCGTTAAGCATGAACTCGCGCAGGTCGTCCAGGCCAAAGCCGAAATCGCGCACCATCATCCCCCGGGCCTGGCTGGCGGTGACGTGGTGCAGCACGGGATCGTCGGTGTTGGGGTGCACACGCAAGCCCATGCCCGGCATATGGCGGATCGGGTGATCGAGCGCCCAGCGCTCGCGCGGCCGCGTGCGCAGGTAGTAGGAATTGGTCGGCACCACCGTGAAGACGATGCCGCGGTCCGCGCAACGCTGCGCGAACTCGGGGTTGTCAATGGCGGTGTAGCCATGGTCGATGCGATCCACTTGCAGCAGGTCCAGCGCGGTGGCCACATTGGTCCAGGGCGTGCCGAACTCGCCGGCGTGGGCAGTGGTCTTCAGCCCGGCGGCGCGGGCCTTGCGATAGGCCTCGGCGAACAGCTCGGGCGGCCGGTCATTCTCTCGATAGTCGATGCCGATGCCGATCACCTCGTCGCGGCGGTCGGCGATGACCCAGTCGACCATCTCGACCGCCTCGGCGGGATCGGCTTCGCGGTCGATCGACGGCACCAGCCGCCCCACGATGCCAAACCCTGCCTCGGCATCGACGATCGCGCGCACGATGGCTTCCATGGCGGCGCGGTACGGAATGCCGGACTGTCTGACGGTGCCGGTGGGGTTCCAGAAGAACTCGCTGTAGCGGATGCCTTCGGCCGCCGCGTCCTGCAGGTTGCAGTACAGCGAATCGCTCTACAGCCTGGTGTGCGCGGGGCTCGCGGTCGGTCTGCTGTCCCGGCTATACGCCCAGGGCATCAACGATGTGGCGCTGCGTGCCGTGCCCCTGGGCAGCCCCAGCTTCAAGCGCCGCGTGGCGTTGATGATGCGCAAGGAACCGGCGCCCAGGATGCCGGCGGCCGCCGGCTGCTTCCGCTTCCTGTCCGGCGCGATCCGCTGCTGAGCGGCGCCCGTGCCGTCGCCAGGCCTGAAAAGATCAAGGTGTCAGATCCCCCTTCTTGGGGGGATTTGCGGTATTGAACTCTTGCGGTAGCCTTCAGCAACTCCCTCCGGGGACCAAATGCATCGCGCACTCTCGCGCAACGCGTCACGCACGAACAGTTTCACCGATTGCGTCGTAGTACTCGCGGCGTGGTTGCCTTGTCAGGAATATTCCTGCCCGTCCAGCCCCAGAGCATGTGAAAAACACGACGGAAGCCATCCAATGAACTGCCCGCGTGGCTGACTTATGTCGCTTAGGTGCAGTCGGCCAGGTAGTTGGCGGGCGGACAGTTCTCTCCGCCGCCCTAAACATCCCGGCATCCTATTCAACTCCGACGGTTCGTCCATGGAACAATGGCTATGAGGAAATGCTTTAGGGGTGTGCTTTTCGCGACGGTGTTGCCATCACTCGGCGGATGCATCACGGCTGGCGACTTCAACAAGAAGATCGCAGACACAGGCACGACGGTAGTCATTGGCTCGCCTGTCAGCGCTTGTGCACGTGCGAAAGCTGAATACGCCCTGTCCCCAACGACTATGCCGCCGGCCGCAGTGAATGCCAGCTTGTCGGGCAACCAGCGCAATCGCACTGATCTGCAACTCGGGCTGAGTATGCTGGCGTCCGCCACTTCCGGAAGCGCTGTGCCGGCATCAGCTGCAGCATACGATGATCATGTCACGGGCTTTTCACAAGGGCTGTTCGCACGACTCGGGATTGATCCGAGCGGCATCGAGGTCAATCTCGACGCTCTTGCGCCTGATGCAGTGGATCGCGCCAATCAGGTACTGACTTCGACGCTGTTTCGAGACCTGGCGCCAGCGGACCCTGCGGTTACCTCGTCGAAATTTGGCGGCGGCGAAATTACCATCAGCCGCCGTGAATGGACCGGGATGATTCAGGACGTATCGTTCGCCACCAGCGGCGAAGGGTGGGTCGGTGCGGCAGCGCAAGCGTTGGGCCACTACGCGAAGACCTATGGACTCAACCAGATAACAACTACTACGCAGGCGCAAGATGCCGCTCAGGTGACACTGCGGCTCCTCGTGGCGCGCTATGTGTCGGATTACTTCCGGAATGGAAAAATCGTCACACTCGATTTTGACTACCCCGACCTGAAGTCCAAGCTCCTTGACAAGCTCAAGAAGTCGATCAAGGACGAGACGGTCTTGACGGCTGCGGATGCCCAGATCGACCAGCTTGCCAAGGACCTCGGACAGCGGCTGTGCCAGGAGGAAGGTAAGGTCACCTCCTGCCGGATCCTGGGCGTACTGGGCGAGCAGACGTTTGTGAGTCGTGCGGGCAAGAGCTATGGATTTCCAGGTCTGGCCGCCACGGTCGATCTGGCGGGGGACAAAAAGGTTTCAACAAACAAGATCGACCCCAATGCGGTGGTTTCTGACTTGGTGCGTGTCCTGTTCGAGGCGACGGGTGACGACCGCATCCGCGTCCCTGGGGCAAAAAATTCTTCCCTGTGCAGGGCCTCCGCTTCCATGTGTGCAGGCAAGGACAACACTGACAAGCTCAAGCAAGTGGACAATATCGGCGACCGCGCCGAGGCTGGCACGTTTGCAGCCGTTGGCATTGCGATTCGAGGTGGCTGGCTGTTCTCGATCAACAATGAGGCGCTAGCCACTTCCATACAAACAGCAGTTGCCGTCGGCGTACGCAAAACCGCCGAAGGCGTGATGTGGTCGCGGCTCCAGAATTGTCCCGCCAATTTGGCCGCATTGGCATCCGTCGACGCGTCACCACGCACGGTCACATTGCGCCTGACGGAGTGATGCCGCACGCGGCAAGCAGGAAGGGAGGACTCCTTGCCTCCCCGCAGTTGCGGGTCGAGTCTAACCCGCAGCCGAAAACCAAGCTAACGATGGATAGCCGCCTGCGTAAGCCTGAGAGCCGTCACTGCCCATCACGCAAATGAATGATTTCAACGCTCGACGGGCATTCGGACGATGTCAGGCCTGCAAATCGAATGATGCAGGTAGCTGCGTCGGGGTCTCCCTCAACGTATTTGTCCAGAGCATGACCGATTTTATTGGGAAATCTGACAGGGATGAGGCGGAGCCGCGCGAAATGCTCCTCCATCCGAGCTCGGACGAAATGTTCGGATGTACCTAGACTTGTGTCACCCCAAAAAGTGTCATGAAAGACAAAGAGCTTTGAGAGTGCCAGGTCCCAAGGATTTACTGTGAAAGCCAGATCAACGGGGTGATTTCCCCACTTGTCATAGATGGCTTGGCCAACATGTCCGCTCCCCACTGCCGGCGCAAAGGCTGCGATCTTAATGCTACGAATATTGGGGTTGTCCAGCGGACGGACACGATTCTCCGGATCGTTTCCGAAATTGCGCTCATAAACAGGGTCGGCCACTGCTGAGAGGGCCACAGCCGTACCTCGCGAGTGCACAAGAAAGCGGAGATCGACAGGCTTCGAAAGCCGATTCAAGATGGGCCGCAAACCCCTCTGGCCAGCGTAGTTGGAGCTCAGAAGCGCATCCGGCCAGAAGGTAAGTCGCGTTTGCTCCGTCATGATCTCCGGGTTGCGCGTTCGAAGTCCGTCCCAGTAGACCTCAAGAATAACCGCCGGCTTTTCACTTCCAAGCAGATTACGGGAACCGCTGTACAGCCGTTGCGCGGATTCGAAGTCCTCATTGAAGCCATGCACCAGCACCAGGAGCGTGTCGCCAGCGGCAAGCTTCGAATTGAGCGCTGCAACAACGGCATCTTCCGCTTCCCGCCGTTGCTCTGGACCGTACAGTCGCCGACCGTGATCGCCATGTTCAAGAATGTCGCTCAGTGCAAAGCGAGAATTCACGCCCGGCGCCCGTTGCGGCCAGGGAATGCTGGAAGCGTCTCGGGGATAAACATCCCCAAGCTGGTCGAAAGCCACCCTCACGAGATTGCTGGAAGGCGCTGGCTCACCAGCCAACACATAGTCGCCGGGAGGCCGCACGTGCATGCCTCCGCATGCAGCGAGCAGCAGGCAACTGCAAATCGCCGTTATGAGCCTCTTCATAGAACTCTCCTTCCTCTTGATTTTTAGGGTTTTTTACACCAGCGCCCACGCGATAAAGGAAGCCGACCAGGCGACCGCCAGGGCAGAAGGAAGCCTGCGCGATGCTATCAAAAAGAACGCAGGATGTGCTGGGCACGCAATCCGCAGTCGCATCAATGAAGTCAGCAACAAAGGAATGGCGGGCTGCTGTCCATGCAGGGGACGCATAGGGGTCATCGGCCTTGTCGATGGATGGCGGGGCAAGCCCCCGGGCTTACCCGGAGACGCGCCGACTGCTATTTCGCGGTGCGGAATACTCCGCCGCTTTCCTTGACGATGCCGCGACGCCTATGCAAAAGTCGGTGAAAACGAACGATCGTGCGGGAATACTCCCGACACCTCGTCACCGGGTCGCAACGCCGCCGTCCACGCCGACGCGGCCAGGTGCCCCGGCTTGCCGGGCGGCCAGCGTGCCGCATCGCACAGGAGACAACCATGCAGTACCTGCAACACGCATCTGCACACCCGCACCGTGAGCGCCACGGCGCGCCCTGGGCCAGGCCATCCCGCCCGCGCATCACAGCGCGCGAGCCGGCGCTGCCGCCCGCCTGAGTTCCACCCCCGACTTCCTGACCGTGGCCGCGCCTGGCGCCGCCGCGACGGAACACGCACGGCCTTTGCCGCTGCGTGCCTGGTTTCCCGAACCGCACGAGGTACCCCTGTGGCATTGTTCCTTCAACAGTTCCTGAACGGCCTGACGCTGGGAGGCGTCTACAGCCTGGTGGCGCTTGGCCTGACGCTGGTCTACGGCATCCTGCACGTGCCCAACTTCGCGCATGGCGCCTTCTACATGGCTGGCGCCTATGTGTCGTACTTCCTGATGACATCGCTGGGCGTGAACTACTGGCTGGCGATGCTTGGCGCGGCGCTGGTGGTGGCCGTATTGTCGATGGCTGCCGACCGGCTGGTGTTCCACCCGCTGCGCAACTCGCCCGAGCTGCACGACATGATCGCAGCGATCGGCATCCTGCTGTTCCTGGAAGCCGGGGCGCAGGCGCTGTGGGGCGCGGACTTCCACCGCATGCCCACGCCCTATGGCCAGATCGTCGACGTGTTCGGGCTGACCGCGCCGCTGCAGCGCCTGCTGATCATCGGCGCCGCCTTTGCGCTGATGGTGCTGCTGCACCTGTTCCTGACGCGCACCATGACCGGCGCCACCATCATGGCCATGGCGCAGAACCGCGAAGGCGCCGCACTGGTCGGCATCGACGCCACCCGCGTGACGCTGCTGGTGTTTGCCATCTCCGGCGCGCTTGCCGCAATCGCCGCCACGCTCTACGCCCCGATCAACCTGGTCTACCCCAGCATGGGCAACCTGGTGATCACCAAGGCCTTCGTCATCATCATCCTGGGCGGCATGGGCAGCATCCCCGGGGCCATCGTCGGCGGGCTGATCATCGGCATGGCCGAGAGCTTCGGCGGCTTCTACGTTTCCACCGACTACAAGGACATCATCGCCTTCGTGCTGCTGGTGGTGATCCTGTCGATCCGGCCGCAGGGCCTGTTTGCCGGCAAGACGGCCTGAGGAGCACAACACAATGAAAGCACTGCAAGGAAAAACCGGCTGGACGCTGCTGCTTGCGGCGGCCATCGCCTTCCCGCTGATCACGCCCAACAGCTACTACCTGACCGTGATGACGCTGGCCTTCATCTATGCCATCGCCACGCTCGGGCTGAACCTGATCACCGGCTACACCGGGCAACTGAACCTGGCCCATGGCGGCTTCATGGCCATCGGCGCCTATACGCTGGGCATCCTGACGGTGGACCACCAGGTGCCGTTCTGGCTGGCCTTCGTGCTGGCCGGCGTGGTCTGCATGGTGCTGGGCTATGTGGTCGGCGTGGTGTCGCTGCGGCTGAAGGGCCATTACTTCTCGATCTTCACCATGTGCGTGGGCTACATCATCTACCTGCTGATCGAGAAGTGGGAAAGCCTGACGCATGGCACGGTGGGCCTGATCGGAATCCCGGTGCCGGCCGCGATCGGGCCGCTCAGCTTCGACAGCGTGCAGGCGCAGTACTACCTGGTGCTGTTCTTCCTGGCGGTCGGCACCTTCCTGATGCACCGCATCGTCACCTCGCTGCTGGGCCGCAGTTTCATGGCGGTTCGCAACAGCGACGCCCTGGCCGAGGCCCTGGGCATCAACCTGATGCGCACCAAGGTGCTGTCGTTCGTGCTGTCGGTGGGCTACGCCGGCTTTGCCGGTGCGCTGTACGCCGGGCAGGTGCGCTTCCTGGGGCCGGATATCGCGCGCACCGACCTGACCTTCGACATGGTGATGTCGATGCTGGTAGGCGGCATCGGCACCATCTTCGGGCCGCTGCTGGGCGCGGTGCTGGTGCCGTGGATCACGCAGTCGCTGCAGTTCATGCAGGACTACCGCATGCTGGTGTTCGGCCCGGTGCTGATCCTGCTGATCATCTTCGTGCCGGACGGCATCGTGGGTTCCTGGCTGAAGAAGCAGGCACGCAAGGCCGCGGCCGAACGGCGTGGCAAGCTGGCGGCGCAGTTCCCTGCACAACCCGTCACCGCTGTCCCGACCACCCGCGCCGGAGCCGACCATGCTTGAGATCCGCAACCTGACCAAGAAATTCGGCGGCCTGACCGCGGTGCACGATGTCTCGGTGACCTTCGAGCCAGGCCATATCAACGCCATCATCGGCCCCAACGGCGCTGGCAAGACCACCTTCTTCAACCTGGTGGCGGGCACGCATGCGCCCAGCTCCGGCCAGATCCTGTTCAAGGGCGAGGACGTGGCCGGCCTGCGCGCCGACCAGATCGCGCGCCTGGGCGTGGCCCGCACCTTCCAGGCCACGGCGCTGTTCGACCGCGCCACGGTGCTCGACAACCTGATCGTCGGCCACCGCCTGCGCACCCACTCGGGCCTGCGCGACGTGCTGTTCAGCACGCGCCGCCTGCGCGAGGAAGAGCGCTTGTGCCGCGACAAGGCCGAAGCGGCGCTGGACTTCGTCGGGCTGTCGCACCTGGCGCATGAGGTCGCCGCCGATATCACGCAAGAGGCGCGCAAACGGGTGGCCTTTGCGCTGGCGCTGGCGACCGACCCGGAACTGCTGCTGCTCGACGAACCCGCTGGCGGCGTGAACCCGGAAGAGACCGTGGGCCTGGCCGAGCTGATCCGCAAGATGGTGCGCCATGGCAAGACGGTCTGCCTGATCGAACACAAGATGGACATGATCATGCGCCTGGCAGACAAGATCATGGTGCTGAACTACGGCGAGAAGATTGCCGAAGGCACGCCCGCGCAGATCCAGCAGGATCCGCATGTCGTCGAGGCCTACTTGGGAGCCGACCATGTTGCAGCTTGAACGCGTCTCGCTGTCGTACGGCAGCTTCCGCGCCCTCGACAACATCACCCTGCACGCCGGCGCCGGCGAGCTGGTGGTGCTGCTGGGCGCCAACGGCGCCGGCAAGAGCTCGATCTTCCTGGCGATGAGCGCGATCCACCGCATCAGCGGTGGCAGCATGCGCTTCGATGGGCGCGAGCTGTCGGGCATGAAGCCGTCGCAGATCGTGCAGGCCGGGCTGGTGCACTGCCCGGAGGGCCGCAAGCTGTTCCCGGCGATGAGCGTGGAGAAGAACCTGGTGCTGGGCGCCTACGTGCACCGGCGCGATGGTGCGGGTATCCGCAAGACGCTGGAAGAGGTCTATGAACTGTTCCCGATCCTGCGGCAGAAGAAGGACGACCCGGCCGGCTCGCTGTCCGGCGGGCAGCAGCAGATGGTGGCGCTGGGCCGCGCCCTGATGAGCCGCCCGCGCGCGCTGTTGCTGGACGAGCCGTCGCTGGGGCTGGCGCCGCTGGTGGTCAAGCAGATGTTCGAGATCATCCAGCGCATCAACCGTGCCGGCACCACCGTGCTGCTGGCCGAGCAGAACGCCTACGCGGCGCTGGGCATCGCGCATCGCGCCTATGTGATCGAGAGCGGGCGCATCGTGATGGAGGGGGATCGGGATACGTTGCTGAAGGATGAGGGGATTCGGAAGGCGTATATCGGGGGGTAGGTTCAGAGGAGCCGGCCTCGCGACAGCAAAACACAACCAGACCTAGCAAGTGCAGTACTTTCAGGAGACATAGCAATGCAAAGCAAGATCATGCGCCGTATCTTCCCGCTGGCCGCCAGCGCCGTGGCCGCCATGCTGGCCTCTGGCGCCGCATTGGCGCAGGAAGTGGTCAAGATCGGCTATACCGGCCCGCTGTCCGGCGGCGCCGCGCTGTATGGCAAGAACGTGCTGTCGGGCGTGCAGATGGCGGTGGACGAGATCAATGCATCCGGCCTGGAAGTCAAGGGCAAGAAGGTCAAGCTGGAGGTGGTGGCGCTGGACGACAAGTACTCGCCCGCCGAGGCCGCCATCAACGGCCGCCGCCTGGTGCAGCAGCACAAGACCCCGGCGGTGTTCGTCCCGCATTCGGGCGGCATCTTCGCGCTGCAGGCCTTCAATGAGCAGGAGAAATTCCTGGTGATGGCCTACTCCAGCGTGCCGCGCATCACCGACGCCGGCAACAAGCTGACCATCCGCATCCCGCCCGCGTACACGGGCTATATCGAGCCCTTCGTCAAGGCACAGATGAAGCGCTACGGCAAGAACGTGGCGCTGGCCCCGGCCGACCACGACTACGCCAAGGCCTGGGTGCAGGCCTTCGTGCCGGCGTGGGAATCGGCCGGCGGCAAGGTGGTGGCCAACAACCCGATGTCGTACACCAAGGCCACGGACTTCTACAGCGGCGTGTCGCGCGCGATGAGCGAGAAGCCGGACGTGATGTTCGTCGGCGGCCCGTCGGAACCGACCGCACTGGTGGTCAAGCAGGCGCGCGAACTGGGCTTCAAGGGCGGCTTTATCGTGATGGACCAGGCCAAGATGGACGAGATGGCCAAGGTCACCAACGGCCTGGGCATGCTCGAGGGTTCCATCGGCGTGCTGCCGCTGGTCAACGACAGCCGCCCCGCCGCGCAGAACTTCAACGCCAAGTACAAGAAGCTGCATGACGGGCGCGATGCCACCACCGAGATGTCGCTGAACTACACCATGGTGTACGCGCTGGCCGGTGCGATGAAGCTGGCCGGCACCACCAGCGACGCGGCAGCGATCCGGGCGAAGATGCCCGACGCGGTCAAGGGCCTGGCCAAGGAGGTCAACCCCAACGAAGTCGACGGCATCGACGCCAAGGGCGGTTCGATGGCCGACACCATCGTCGGCTGGGTGCAGAACGGCAAGATTTCGCAGGTCCGGCTGTCGGAGCTGGCGAAGTAAGCCAGGCCGCGACGGCGCCCGCGCGGCACCGCGCAAGAACAAACCCCGGCAGGCCGCGAGGCCTGCCGGGGTTTCTGCCTTCCGGGCTCCGTCAAGCGGGCCGTGCCACTGCCGGCGATCGCCGTCGCGCCCGTTGCGCGCCTCCATCTGGCCGCGTTAGTTCTGGGCGCGCTGTTGCTGCTGTTGCTGCTGCTGGCGCTGCTGCTCCATCTGCTGCCGCTGGCGCTCCTGCATCTGCCGTTGCTGGTCCTGCTGGTGCCGCTGCTGCTCCTGCATTGCACGTTGCTGCTCCTGCGCGGCACGCTGCTGCTCCTGCATGTGGCGCTGCTGCTGTTCCGCCTGCTGGCGCTGCATGGCCTGCTGCCGTTGCTGCTCCTGCACCTGGCGTTGCTGCTCCTGCATCTGCCGCTGCTGCTCCTGCATCTGGCGTTGCTGTGCCATCTGCTGGCGCTGAGCCGCCTCGGCCTGCCGCTGCTGGGCCTCCTGCATTTGCCGCTGCTGCTCGAAACGCTGGCGCTGCATCTCCTGGCCCTGCCGCTGCTGCTCGGCCATCTGGCGCTGGCGCTCCGCCTGCTGGCGCTGCTGGTCGGCGGCCTGGCGTTGCTGGGCTTCGGACTGGCGCTGCTGCTCCATCTGCTGGCGCTGGATGTCTTGCGCCTGGCGTTGCCGCGATTCCTGCATCTGCCGCTGCTGCTGGGCTTCGGACTGGCGCTGTTGCTCCATCTGCTGGCGCTGGGCGTCTTGCGCCTGGCGCTGCCGCGATTCCTGCATCTGCCGTTGCTGCTGGGCCTCCTGCATCTGGCGCTGTTGCTGGGCATCCTGCATCTGCCGTTGCTGCTCAAAGCGCTGCCGCTGCATTTCCTGCGATTGCCGCCCCGGATCGGGACGGTCCTGCCCATCCGCCCACTGGCGCTGCTGCATGCGCTGCTGATCCTGCTGGCGTTGCTGGTCGCGGGCCTGGTCCTGCCACTGGCGTTGCTGGGCGTCGCGTTGCCGGGCCTCCTGCTGTTGCCGCTGCAGATCAGGCGCCTGCCGCTGCTGCTCGCGCAGCGCGCGCTGCTGTTCCCGCTGCAGCTCCATCTGCTGGCGCTGCAAAACCTGCTGCTGTTCGCGCTGCATGCCCTGCGCCCGCCGTTGCGGGTCGGCCGGTCCGCCCGGCTGGCCCGGCTGGCCAACAAAGCCGCGGGCTTCGTCGGGCCGGCTGCTCTGGCCGCGGCCGTTGCCGCGCCAGGGTTCGCCCGGGGCGTTCGAATAGTTGCGATCGCCACGCGCGGGGCCATCGGCATCGCCGCGGCCGGCGCGCGGCTGCGACGGCGCCTGGTCGCGCGCGGCGATGGCCGCCTGGCTCATGCGCACATCGGGCGCCCGCTGCACGTCGCGCCCGGGCCGCCGCTCATTGCCGCCGCGCCAGGCCGGGCCGGCGCCGGGCACAACCCCGCCCTCGCGCGCGAAGCGGCGGGCCAGGTCGTCCGTGGCGGGCCGGCCCGGCGGGCGGGCGGCGATGGCCTGGCGCTCGAAGCCATGGCGGGCCTGCGGCGGCAGCGGCCGCATCGGGGCCGATCCCACCAGGCTGCCCTTGACCGGCGCCACTGGCGGCGCCCCCCTGGCCTCGCCTGCCGGCAGGTTGCGCCATTCGTCGCGATGCATGCCGCGCACCGGGCGGCCTTCGACGAAATTGCGTGCCGGCATGCCGGTGATGGCGCCGGGCACGTTGCGGTTGGCGTAAGGCGGAGGCCGGCGGTCGCCCATCACGAAGTTGTTCACGGTGACGCGATTGATGCGGGCGACATAGGTCGGGCTGGCGCGATAGACCGGCCGGTACGCGTCATGCGGCCCCAGCGGATACCAGGCCACGCCCGGCCCGCTGCCAACGCGCACGCTCCAGTTCGGGCCGCTAACGCCGACAAAGGCCACCACCGCGGGGGCGTAGCACGGGCGCACGCGCGGGCCCGGCACCCAGCCCCAGCGCGAGCCCACATAGGCCCAGCGGCCGTAGTGCGAAGGCGCGAAGCCCCAGGGCGCGTCGTCGATCCAGGTCCAGCCCCACGGCGCGATCCAGGCCCAGTGCCCGGCGCTGTACGGCGCCCAGCCGGCGCTGACCACGTGCGGGAACCAGACCGCGCCGTAGCCGGGGTCTTCCTGCCAGTCGCCGTAGCCGTCCAGCGCGGCGTAGCCCGGCATCTCGCGCGGCACGTAGCGGGCGGACGGCGAGGCGTCTTCGCGCGCGTCGCGGGCCGCGGTCCAGCGGTCGAAGGCGTCTTCCGGCGCGCCGCCGCCACCGGCGTCGGTCAGGTCGGTGCCGGCAAAGCGCATGCGGTCGCCGCGCTGCAGCTCGATCGAGCGGCTGTCGCCGTAGACCACGGCGCTGCCGTGGCGCATGGTCACGGTGGTGGTGCTGCCGTCAGGCGCCACATCCAGCCGGTAGTCGCCCGGCTCGCGCGGCACGAAGGCCAGGTTGGGGGTGTCGACCTCGACCGTCTGGCCCGGCGGCAGCGCGCGCACGCGCAGCTGCAGCGTGCCCTGGGTCAGCTTGACCTGCGTGGCGCTGTCGTCCAGGTTCAGGATGCTGGCCGCGGTGGCACCGCCCAGCCGGACCGCCACCGTGCCGGCATGCACCTCGGCACGGCCGCCGTGGTCAAGCCAAAGCCGGTCGCCGGTGGTGAAGGGCCGGTTCAGGCCTGCGGCAGCCCAGTCGTCCGAGCCTGCCGGCGCAAAGCTGAGATTGCCGTCGACGGCGGTCAGCGTGGCAATGCGCGAGGAAGGATCGGCTTGCTGGTACTGGCCGTCAGTCGTCGGCGCATCAAGATAGGCCTCGCCGGGAGGGCCGGCGGGCACCTGGGCCAGTGCAGCCGCCGCCACCGCCAGGCCGGCGGCGGCCATGGCCGTCAGCGCCAGCCTGCCACGGAACTGGCCTCGAGCAGGGGGGACAGATTGGGAAGGATCGAACATGGAAGTCAGGACCAGGACAAAACGCATAACGCACCGGGGCGGCCGGCCGATGTCAGCGGCAACCCTAATGTCACCATACATTGCCCCGGATGCCGCGGCACGCCCGGGGCGGCAGACTTTGTAAGTTCGTATTTCGCCATGCGGCCATGCCGCGCGGGCAGGACCGCTATCCCAGGCAGGCTGCGGGCG